>WFYP01000221.1 GCA_015490055.1 Nitratifractor sp. | reverse complement strand
TTTTTATACTTGTTTTAAATAAAAAATTTTAATGGTCTTATTTTATAAACTGAAGTTATGAACTGAAATTTTGTAAATACTATTTACTACAAATTAAGAAAAATATTTAAAATTATAATAGTAACTAATACAAAAGTGTATAATATGCAATAAATATATGAAAATTCAGTTTTATAACTAAACTTCAGGACAGTATAAATATAATGAGTAGGTTAAAACTTACTTAAACAACTGGAGTTATGTACTATATGTATTATTTAATAACGCATAAGTACCCTATTGTGCTACCCGTAAGGCAAAACAAAAAAGCAATAACTAAGAACTACTACTATCAATAGTTATTACAGTATGCACATTGCCACGAGGATTAAAATCTGCAACCAGTTTTATCCATTTAGGATTTAGTTTCGATTTAAGTGTATCGTAAATTTCATTAGCACTATTTTCATGGCTAATATATCTATTAGCAAATGAGTTTATATATAGTTTAAGTGCTTTTAACTCTATCACTTTATCATTTGGCATATATGATAGTTTAATAGTAGCAAAGTCTGGGTAACCACTTCTTGGGCATCTACACATAAACTCTGGCAACTCAATATCTATTACATAATTTTTCTTATGCTCATTTGGCCAGTAGTGCTCATCTAAATTTATATCGAATTCTAATATCTCTTTTTCACCATATTTCATTATAAACCTTTCAGGTTGATTAAGCTTAGAGCCTAGAGCTAATTGTGTGCTATCCATATTTAAGGGGATCTCTAATGCCATTAAGTTCAGGATTCTATAACCATTTAATAGAATCAATTAATAATATTCCATTGCCGTCATTCCCGTGAAAACGGGAATCTACAATTTTAACTGTCTATAAGTTGCAATTTAACTTTTTTTTGACAATTTAAACTGTGGATTCCCGTTTCCACGGGAATGACACAGTGGCTAGCTTTTATCTTAGTGCTTTAAGAGCTTTATCTATTTTATGGAGTTAAAACTCTTAACTTAGCCGCTGAAAGACATCTCTAATAATAGGCAATACCAAAACATCAAAAAAATGTGGCGAAGCCACCCATTATTAGCTCTAAGCTCTATGCACTAAGCTTCTATTTGCGCCAAAGCACAATTAGATTACACATCAAGATGTTTAACATCTTTTGCGTGTGTTTCTATATATGCTCTTCTTGGTTCTACTTCGTCACCCATAAATAGCACAAATGCATCGCTTGCTGTATCGAAATCTTCTATTTGAACACGAAGCAATCTTCTGTTTGTTGGGTCCATTGTTGTCTCCCATAACTGCTCTGGGTTCATTTCACCAAGACCTTTGTAACGCTGAATATATGCACCTTTTTTTGCATACTCTTCGATTTTTACTAAATCTTCTAGTAAATCTCTCTGCTCTAACTCTTCATTCATATACTCTTTGATTTTTTGGTATATATAGATAGCTTCGTTGTAGTGCGGGCTTGTAAATAGGTTATCATCTATTAGTAACTCCTCTAAGCCCTCGTTTGTTTGAACATAATAATGTAAGCTATTTTCATCTACAAATCTATTTAAAATATTGTAACCTAAATCTTTTATAAACTTCTCTAGCTCAACTGCTAACTCTTCGTTACTTTTGCCTGCAACATCTGGGTTTTCTATCATATATCTTAAAACTTCAGCCATTGCAAAACGCTTATCTAGCTCGTTTAATGTTAGCTGATAATATGCAACCAATTTAAATAGTGCAATCATATCAGCACTACCCAAAGATTCAATATCGATAGCTTCAATACCCTTCTCTATCATAAAGTCTTTTAATGCTTTATCATCTTTTAGGTAAGTCTCGTTTTTACCTTTTTTATATCGGTAAAGCGGTGGCTGTGCAATATATAGATAACCATTCTCAACCACTGGGCGAAGGAATCTAAAGAAGAAAGTCATAAGAAGTGTTTGAATATGGCTACCATCAACATCGGCATCGGTCATGATAATAATTTTATGGTATCTTAACTTCTCTTCTTGGAACTCATCGCCAATTCCGCAACCTAATGCTGTAATCATATTTTTAATCTCATCAGAGCGTAAAATCTTATCTAGTTTAGCTTTTTCGACATTTAGAATTTTACCCTTAAGTGGCAGGATTGCTTGGAATACTCTATCACGCCCCTGCTTTGCAGAACCGCCTGCACTATCCCCTTCCACTAAGTATAGTTCACTCTGTTCTGGGTCTTTGCTTTGGCAATCTGCTAACTTTCCAGGCAGTGTTCCAATGCTCATAGAGTCTTTACGCTTAACTAAATCTTTAGCTCTTTTTGCAGCATCACGCCCACGAGCAGCAAGAAGTACTTGAGACATAATAGCTTTTGCCTCTATTGGATTCTCTTCTAAATATTTATCAAACTTTTCTGTAAAGAATTTTTGCACAAGCGGACGAACATAACTAGAGCCTAGCTTACCTTTTGTCTGCCCCTCAAATTGTGGCTCTGGTACACGCACAGATACAATCGCAATAAGCCCCTCTTTACAGTCATCTCCTGTAATCTTAACACCCTTCTCTTTTGCACTTGCATTTTTAGAGATATATTTTCTCATAGAGTTTGTAAGCCCTGCTCTAAAGCCAGCTTCGTGCGTACCACCCTCTATAGTCTTAATATTGTTTACAAAAGATAGTGTCTTTTCAGAGTCCGCATTGCAATACATTAGGGAAATATCTATCTCGATATCGTCAGCCTTACCTTGGAAAAACTGTGCCGAAGATAGTGGCTCTTTTGTATTCATATCCTCTACAAACTGCTTCAGTCCACCCTCGAAATGAAAAAGCTCTTTAGTGCCATCTCTCTCATCTCTAAAGTCGATTTTAATTTTTGGATTTAAGTATGCTAACTCTTTAAACCTCTTCATTAAAATCTCTTTTTGGAATGTTACACTCTCTGTAAAAATTGTCTCATCAGCCCAAAACTCGATTTTGGTACCCTTCTTACGAGTAGTTCCAGTTATCTTTAACTCTTCTTGAGGAATACCTTTTTTGAAGCTCTGCTCATAAATATTGCCATCTTTAAATACTGTAAGTTTTAACTCTTTAGAGAGTGCATTTACAACCGAAACACCAACACCATGCAGACCACCAGAGACTTTATATGTATCTTTATCAAACTTACCACCAGCATGAAGAACAGTAAGAACAACTGTAGCAGCCGATATCTTCTCTGTTGGGTGCTCAGCAACAGGAATACCACGACCATTATCTTCAATAATTGCAGAACCATTTTTAGTAAGAGTTACTTTAATTGTATCACAATACCCTGCCATCGCTTCATCTATAGAGTTATCTACAACTTCATAAACTAAGTGATGAAGCCCTTTTACAGATGTATCACCAATATACATACCCGGACGCTTACGAACAGCCTCTAAGCCTTTTAAAACTTTAATATTACTAGCACCATATTCTGCCATGTATCACTCCGATTATTAATTAGACTTCTTGCAAAACTCTATATTTTGTAGATATTGTTTTGAAAGAAGTCTACTGATGGATTATATCTAAAAGGTACTTAAAAGCTGCTCAAGTACTATATAATGGGCTCCGTAGGGGTAGCCCTTGTGGCTACCCTTAATTTGGAATATTTAGGGTAGCTCTAATTTATGGGTAACCACAAGGGTTACCCCTACATGTATTACTATTTTTAAAAAACTATACTAACTGGCTACCAACCTCAACTCTCTTAGTCGCTCCAACTTGTAAAGACTCTACACTATCTACCTGCCCTTCCCTAAAAGCTTCCATTGCCCATCTGCCAATCATTGCAGCATTATCAGATGTGTAGCCAAGCTCTACTTCTAAAAGCTCTTTGTTAAACTCTTTACACAGCTTTTTAAAATGGCTCTTTATAAATTGGTTGGCACTAACTCCACCAACTATTGCAAAGTGCTTTGTTGGCACCTCTTTAAAGACTTTTTTACTCTTTTGAATTAAATGTTTCACAACTGCTAGTTCAAACGAAGCACAAATATCGTACATATCTTGCTTTGAAAGCTCCTCTACACCGCCAAGTTTTTCTATTAGTAATCTTACCGCATTTTTAAGCCCAGATAGCGAAAATGCAACAAGTGGAGAGTTTTGCATAGGCACTGGCAAATCAAATCTTTTAGCATCTCCAAGTGATGAATACTTCTCGATTATTGGACCTCCGGGGTAGCCCAAATTTAACATTTTTGCCACCTTATCATACGCCTCACCAACACTATCGTCTATTGTAGTTGCAAGTAGAGTCATCTTATCAAAACTATCTACTTGAATTAACTGCGTATGCCCACCAGAGACCAAAAGAACTAACACCGGTGTAATAGCCTCTTTACTAATAAATAGCGAATAGATATGCCCCTTAAGATGGTTTACGCCAATAATTGGCTTATTTAAAAAAGTGGCAACACCCTTAGCCATTATCACACCCTCATGCAGAGAAACCGAAAGCCCTGGATGTGTAGTAACAGCCACCGCCTCTATCTGCTCAAAATAGGGCTTTAGCTTCTCTAATAGTTTAGGCAAATCCACAGCGTGCAATCGGCTAGCAAGCTCAGGCACAACACCGCCATAGCACGAATGCTCACTCTCTTGCGAAATCTTTAAATGCTCTACAACTTCTAAAGTCTCAACATCAGTCAATGCAATCGAGCTATCATCGCAACTGCTTTCGATACTTAAAATTAATTTATTCATCACACTCTCTTTTTAAATTAAACTGCGACTCCATCCACTCCCATTTACCATAACCACTTTCATAATTAATATGTCCAGCATTTGGAAGCACTTTTAAACTAGCTCCATAACACAAAGCCAACTCTTTAGCTTCGCCAACCTTGCACCACTTATCACTATCAGAGGCAACAATATGCACCTCTTTAGCAAAAAGTTTTTTAGGCTTAGGACATGGAAAAAATGTACTAATAGTATCCTCTTTTGTCTCCAAACTAGGAATTGCCACAAGATATAACTTATCTAAAATATCCTCATCTAAACCCAACTCATTAGCATACCAAAACCAAAGCGTATTTCCCAGAGAGTGGCACACCACAATATTAGGCTTAAACTCAACCATATGTTCTCTTAACTGATTAAGCCAAACATTCCGACTAGGAAAATGTGGATTTTTCAAAAGCGGAAACGCCACCACCCCATAATTACAAGCAATTTTCCCAGCCAACTGAGCCTGCCAATGCGGATAATCACTACCACCCCAGCCATGCAGTATTAAAACTCTATCAGACACTTAACTCCTTTGTAAACTCCCGAACCTCAGCATCTATTTCAAAGACTTCCTCTAAACTGCTGGCACTAGAACCCTTAAACTTTTCATAAGCTTGCAAAATCAGATCGGTCATCTTAAAGAAGCCAAACTCTCCACTCTCGAAGCGTTTTATTGCCACTTCGTTGGCTGCATTTAGCACTACTCCCATATCTGGATTCTTTAGTAAGTGCTCTTTTATCTGCCACATTGGGTATTTCTCTTGTGTTATCTCTTTAAACTCTAGACTTTTTAACTCTAGCAGATTTAGTGGCTCTAGTATTGGCTCTTGTACTTCGCCTTTTATGGCGTATGCTATTGGCAGTTGCATATTTGCATTGCTTAAGTGGGCGGTTGTAGAGCCATCTTTAAACTCTACTAATGCGTGTATCATCGATGTTCGCTCTATATAGGCTTCTATATCGGCTGTAGCAAATAGCCATCTTGCCTCTAGCAGTTCAAATAGCTTATTTACCATCGAAGCACTATCTATTGTAATTTTGTTTCCCATCGACCAATTAGGGTGTTTTAGTGCATCGGCAAAGGTGGCATTTTTTATATCTTCTATATCCCAATCTCTAAATGCACCGCCACTAGCAGTAATATAGAGTCTATTTATTGGTCGGTGGTTTACCAAATACCAAAGAGCAAAGTGTTCGCTATCTATTGGAGTAATTTTGCTTGTATCAATAAATTTACCAGCTACCACAAGTGATTCTTTGTTAGCGAGTGCTAACTTTTTGCCTAGCTCTAGCGTTTTAAGTGTTGGTTTTAAACCTGCGAAACCAACTAATGCGTTTACTATTGTTTCAGCTTCGCACTCTTCTAGCAGTTGCAGTATGCCTTCTTCTCCAGCATATACCCTATCGTGCTTTACTTTTGCAATATTTTCTTGTTTTGCAACTGCAACCATTTTTGGCTTAAATTGCTCTATTTGCTCATTTAAAAGCTCTATAGAGTTACCAACAACTAAGGCTTCTACCTCTATATTAAACTTTTTGCAAATCTCTAGTGTATTTTTTCCAATCGAGCCACTAGAGCCTAAAACTACTACCAACTTTTACTTCCCAAGCTCTAGTAAAACATATAGCATAATCGAAGCAAACAGATAGCCATCGATTCTATCTAGCATACCGCCATGCCCTGGAATCAAATCGCCACTATCTTTAACACCTGCTTCTCTTTTTAAATAGCTCTCAAAAAGGTCTCCAAATACAGACGCTACCGAAGTTAAAAGTGCCAATAAAATAGAAGCAAAAAATCCAATTTCACTTGTGCTTGCTATTAAAATTCCACCAATAATCGAAGCTAAACCAATACCACCAAAAACACCCTCTAGCGTCTTATTTGGCGAAGTTGGGCTAAAGCTAGTTTTTCCAAAATTTTTACCTGTGTAGTAAGCCCCAACATCGCTAAGAGCCACAATTACAAGTAGCCAAACCAACGATACCATACCCCAATTTAGATACAGACTCCACATAAACAATATCCCAACAACTGGGTAAGCCATTGGCAAAAATGCCTTCTTATCTATACTCTTATCGTAAGCTAACTTTGCAGCCATTACTAAAAATATTAAAAAGACCAACAGTACAGGGTCTTTAAAAAAGTACGCCGCAACCCAAGTAATTGCTAAAAATGGCAGTTTATCTTCGCTTGCAACGCCCCATAGTTTGCATCCTTCTAAAAATGCAAAGTACCCAACTGCTCCAAAAAATGCCCATGTTATAAACTTAACATCTAGCAAACCAATAACAAAAATAACAGCCAGCATTACTGCTGCACTCTTCCACCTTGTACTATGTTCATTACTCATTATCTTCCTTTATAATTTAACAATAGTCGCACCACTATTGCCCTTTACTCGCTCGAAACTTTTAACTTTTGGGTGCTTCTTCAGCAAGTCGCTAACAACTTTTACAAGCACACCGCCACCTGTACCGTGGATTATTTCGACTTCGTTAAATCCATGTATCAACGCATCAGATATAAAATCTTGCACCTCTTCAGTTGCCTCATCTGCTCGCATACCCAACAGCTTAAGTGATATTTTACTATTTTGTGGCTTATTAACAGCTACACTAACAACCTTTTTCTTAGGCTTAGGCTTTTGCATTGGCACAACACGCAGTTGCGATTTTGGAACTCTTAGTTTCACTCCATCTACATCTATCATCGCTTCTTTGGACTTTAGGCTCAAAATTGTAGCCCTCTTATCTCGGTACTTTACGCTATCGCCAACTTTTAAATCTTTTGGAATCTCTGGCTCTTTTGGCTTGGCTTGGCTTTTTGCTTTATGTGCTTTATTTAACAAGCGTCTAGCATCTGGATTTTCCGCCTTTTTCAATGCCTCTTGCACATTTCTCAAAGCCTTATTATAGCTACTCTCTAACTTAAATATCGCCTCTTTATGCTCCTGCTCTAGCTTCTCTTTTAAGTTCTGAAGCTTTCGCTCTTTTATCTTTGTCTGCTCTAACTCTTGCTCTGCCTCTTTTAACTTTGCTCGCATCTGCATCTCTAATTGGGTAGAACGCTCTATAAGCTCCGATATTTTCTCTTTATCTTCGCCCAAATATTCGCGAGCTTTGTTTACTAAGTGCTTATCTATCCCATACCGCTGAGCCGTCTCAAAAGCGTAACTCTTTCCGATACTTCCACTTAAATATGTATATGTAGGCTTTTGGTTTTGCTCGTCATAAACTGCCGCAATTAACTCTACACTATCATCGGTAGCCATTAGCGACGCCAAGCGTTTATGGTGCGTTGTTACTATAAACTTTAGCCCCTTACTGCTTAGCTCTTCTAAAAGCGTTCTAAATAGTGCAGCCGCTTCGTCTGCATCGGTTCCTAGCTCTATCTCATCAACCCCAACTATTGAATCTTTTATAGAAAATAGCTTTTTAAACTCTAACATACGCCCAGCAAATGTAGATATATCGTTTTTAACCGATTGTGGGTCGTCTAGTATTGTCTCAATATTCTCAAAACTACCAACTATAGTTTTATGTGGATTACAAGCGTACGGAATTAGATACTTACTCATAAATACAGCACTTAAAATCGACTTTAAAAGCATAGTCTTACCACCGGCATTTACACCAGTTACAAGCATAATGCTCTTCGTAAAATCTATACTAATTGGCACAACATCTTTAATTGCCGGATGTTTAAAATCTTTTAAAACCACCTCTTTGCTAGGGTTTGGAAGTATTAAATTCAAATCGCCACTTTTTAGCATTAAAGCTCTTGCATTGTAGTGGTCTATTCTGTCAAACTCTCTATTTATAAATTTTAAAAACCGCCACCACTCGTGCATTATCTGGCTAAAATCTTTTGCATATTTTTGGTAAATCTCAGCTTGCCTATCTAGCAGTTTCGAGCGTTTACTCTTAAGCTCTTCAAGAGAATTTGGCACAACATAAAAAAAGCCCCCACTACTTCGCCCAATAACATTTGCCTTTAAAACCTTGCTAAACCCACCACGAACAAGCAGGCTCTCTTGCCCATAATACAAGTGTATTTGGCTATCTACCAAGTAATCTCTCAAATTGCTAGAGCTAAGGGTTCTTGCAAGCTTATCTTTTTGCTCTTGTTTAATCTGTTTAAGAGAAACCTCTATATCGTAAAGCTCAGGCACTTTGGCACTATCTAGCTTGCCCTCATCTGTAAAGTAGCTAGCAATCTCTAAAATCTCATCTGGAATCTCAATATCACTAGCTAACTCTCTCCAAATAGGGCTTAGATCACAAGCTTTAAGCCGATTAAAAAAGTAAACCAACTTAACAAAATCATATATCTGGCTAAGCTGCAAGGTAGCACTTTTGCTCAAGCGGTTAATTAAATCATCAAGCTCAGGAAGCCCAGGAAGTTTCGGAAGCTCTATATCCTCTAAAGCATTAATAAACTTAGCATGCATCTTAGCATCGCCAATTAAAACAATACTTTTTTCTCGTGCAAAAAAGCCTGCAAGGCTCTTAATATGCCTCTCTAAATCAAGCTTGCTACACAAAGTCGCCAACCGCTCATTGGGAAATAACCTATTCAATCTCTACCTACCTCATATAATCTCTACAGAATTATACCCAAACTCTAAATAAACTTCGCCCTAGCTCCATATCTCATAATGTAGAGTGTTTATTGATATACATTTAGTATTACTTTGAATAGCACGGTTAATTGGGCTTACCATATGTGTTCCACATAAGAAGATATGGAACAATTAAATGCAGTGTGCACTCTCCTATAGCAACTTATATTACACTTTCTTAATTAAAGTAGCAAGTGGTGTTACATCGGCAACTTGGGTTACTTTGGCTATAAAGTAGTCTCCGTGTTCTACTGCTAAATCGTTGCTGTCGTTTATTAGCACTTCTCCGTCGATTTCTGGTGCCCATAGTGTTGGGCGGGCTGTTAGTAGGAATTCGTGTTCATCACTCTCGCCATCTATAATTACTCTAATCTCTTTGCCTATTAGTGCTTCTTGTGATTTTATCATAGCCTCCCTCGCAATCTCTCCTATCTCTGTTGCTCTTTGGCTTATTATCTCTTGTGGGATTTGCTCTAGGTTGTATGCTGTAGTATTTTCTTCGTTTGAGTATTCAAATACTGTTATTCTATCGAAGCCAAAGTTTGCTAAAAACTCTTTTAACTCTTTAAAGTCTGCTTCACTTTCTTGTGGGTGTCCTGCAATTACGGCAGTTCTTACAAAGCTGTTTTCTTTGCTTCGCATATGTTTTAATAGCTCTACTGTTTTATCTTTGCCAAAACCTCGCTTCATTACTTTTAGCATATGGTCAGTTATATGCTGTATTGGCATATCGTAGTATGTCTCAAATACGCTAGAATTGGCTATTGCATCGATTAATTCAAATGTTGTAGTGCTTGGGTATAGGTAGAGTATTCTTGCGCTCTTAATGCCTGGTAGTAGCTCTATTTGGGTTATTAAATCTATTAGAGCATTTGCATTGCCTAAGTCTCTACCAAAGCTAGATGTATCTTGAGAGATAAAGCTAAAATCTCTAAATCCTTGTGATATTAAGTTTTGTACCTCTGCTACTACAGAGTCTATAGTTCTTGACTTCAACTTACCTTTAAAGCTTGGAATGGCACAAAACGAACAACTCTGGTTACAACCTTCACTAAGTTTTACATATGCATGATATTTAGAACCTGTAATAACCCTTGGTGAGTTTTCATTTGCTAAGTAAACTTCTGGGGTAAAAGAGCTTTGTTTTAGTGATATTAGCTCATCTATTCTCGCATAGTCGCCAACACCTGTAAAAATATCTACCTCTGGTATCTCTTTGGCTAACTCTTCCTGATAACGCTCGCTTAAGCAACCACTAACGACCAAGAGAGAATCTTGCTTCCTATTTTCGTGCACATCTAGTATTGTATTTACCGATTCTGCTTTTGCTGCTTCTATAAATCCACAAGTATTTACAATAATAACATCTGCACTCTCAACTTCATTAGTTAATTCATACTCAGCTAAACGCCCTAACATTACTTCGCTATCTACTAAATTTTTATTACAACCTAAGCTTACTAAGTGTAGCTTTTTTGATGACATATTTTATTCCTTAATAACAGACTTGCAGTAAGTCTAATGATATGGAAATTATAGCAAAATAGTATAGAGTGGTAAATTAAAAGTGTATAGTTAAAGTTTAAAGATTAATAAAATTAGAAAATAAAGAAAGAAATTAATTAAAAAAAGCATCCCAAGCCGAAGCTTAGGATAGAAGTTAAGGCTAACAAGTTATTAGAACTTGTAAGTACCTTCAATTCTAATTCTTTGATTCTTTGATGAAGTAAAGTTTTTATTTTTAATATATCTATATTCAACTTTACTATTAACACCTGCAACTTTAAATTTGTAACCAAGAGCAGCACCATAAGCAGTTTTACCATGATCTGGCTTATCTGCGATAGTACTTAAATATACTTTACCATAGTTGCTTGGTAATGTATAACCTAGGTCTAACTTAGCAATTTCTTGCTTGTTACCTGGTACTACTTCATAACCTAAAGCACCTGCAGAGAAGTCACTCCATAATGCACTTGTACCACCATCTAAGTTAAGTTTTGCATCACCATCGTTCATATAAGTTAAAGTTAATTTAGCATCAAATGCATCAAACTTAGTACCAGCATATGCAGATATAGCATAAGATGAATCTGTACCAGCACCTAATTGAGCTATTGAACCTGCATCAGCATCAGCATATGCAGCTTGTAAACCTAAATTAATATTACTAACTTTTGTTTCAGCAGAAGCCCATACAGAGTAAGCTTTACCTTG
The DNA here is from genome assembly GCA_015490055.1 of Nitratifractor sp. Lineage (GTDB taxonomy): Bacteria > Campylobacterota > Campylobacteria > Campylobacterales > Sulfurovaceae > JAADEQ01. The sequence continues at coordinate 951 of WFYP01000221.1, read as the reverse complement.
AGCACCGTTACTAGGGATATAGTAAGCAGAAGTATCAATTGTAGTGTTTGCTATACCAGTATATTCTGCAGCTAACATAAATAGACCTTCGTCAGATCCATTAATTTTTACAGTATTGTTTTGTGGTGTAAGACTTGCAATCCAAGCACCTACTAAAGTTGTATTTGCGATATCTGTATTAACTACAACAACACCATTATAAGCATTATCTAAAACACCTAAAGTTCTACTTGACCATGCCCATGGACTTAAATTTTTTGGAAGTGCTTGACGACCAGCTTTAACAGCAGTATTTCCAACTTTATAAGTTACATATAATTGAGAAAGCTCTGCTCTATTTTGAGTTTGACCAGCAATATCAGTTAAACCTAAGTGACTATATGCACCAAGTTCTGCACCAAAACCGAAACCATAACCTAAATCTTTCTCTACACCAAGAACAATAGATGTTTTCCAAGTGTTGTTTGCTTTGTCTCCAAACTCAGTTGTTGAAGTGTCACCATCTTTAAATTCATATCTAGCACCAATGCTACCCCAAAAATCGCAAGCTGCTGGAGCTGCTGCTGGAACAACTGGTTGAACTGGAGCGATATCTCCGCCCGCAAAAATAAATCCTGAAGCTACTACTGAAAGTAATAAACCTTTTTTCATTGTAAATCTCCTTGTTTTTTGTTTACAATGCAAGTATAGCATTATTTTTTTTAAATTTCCACTTAAATAGACAAAAATTTAATAAAAAGTAAACAAATCATTAATAAATTTCACTCTTTGTTACTTTTGGTTATCTTTATTTCTTTTTATAAGTTTTAGATTTTCTGGGTTGTTTAATAAAATATCCATTGATTTATTTACTTCTTCTGGAATATTCTCTTTTGGTTCATAATGATTTATTAGTAGTAACTCTTCACCTATAGCTATTTGCACTATAGCCTCTAATGGTATAGATAAAAC
>WFYP01000220.1 GCA_015490055.1 Nitratifractor sp. | reverse complement strand
TATATGCAGGCTTTTTAAACTTAACAAAAGATCCAAATAAAGCTATATATATTTTTAAAAAGTTATATTCTAAAACCAAAGATAAGAAATATATTAAACAGTTAATAAGTCTATATCTATATAAGAAAGATTATAAAGAGTTAATAAAATTATTAGAAAAAACACACTATGATGATAGTTTATTATACGAATTAAATATATCTCAAAAAGAGAGTGTAAAAGCATATAAACTTTTAGATACTTTATATAAGAAAACTAAAAATCCTAAATGGATAGCTGAAAAAGCTATTTTGACATATGAAATTGCAAATAGTTATAATGCAGTTGATAAGAGAGTTTTAAAGAGAATGTCAAGTCTATTTGAAAAGGCTTTTAAACTCGGCTTAAATAACCCTATGTATTATAATTATGATGGCTATACTTTAATAGATTACGATTATGATTTGAAAAAAGGTATAGAGTATGCTAAAAAAGCAGTATCTATTAATCCTAAAAATGTATTTTATTTAGACTCATTAGCTTGGGGTTATTATAAAATAGGTAAATGTACTGAGGCTAAAAAATTAGCAATAGATATGCAAAAATTAGGTAAAATTAAAGAAGATGACATTTTAGAGCATATTAAAAAAATAGAAAATTGCAAGGAAAAATAGTGGCAGATATTTTAGATGAAATTATAAAAAAAACAAAAGAAGATTTAGAAAAGAGAAAAATAGATTTTCCAGCAGAATGGTTAGGGCGTTCTCTATCGTTTAATCCATTTATTCCACGAGATGTTATGGGTGCACTAAAATCTACAGAGGATAATCCATATAGAATAATTGCAGAGGTTAAAAAAGCTAGCCCGTCAAAAGGGATTATTCGCGAAGATTTTGACCCAATGACAATAGCACAAGCTTACGAGAAGGGTGGGGCAGATGCACTATCTATCTTAACAGAGCCACACTGGTTTAAGGGTAGTACAGAGTATTTAGGAATGGTTAGACGCTATGTAAGTGTTCCCCTTTTAAGGAAAGATTTTATAGTAGATAAGTACCAAATATTAGAGGCTTTAGTTTATGGAGCAGACTATATTTTATTAATTGCTAAAGCACTTAGCCGTAAAGAGTTAAAAGAGTTAAAAGAGTACGCACACCACTTAGGCTTAGAAGTTTTAGTAGAGGTTCATGACAAAAAAGATTTAGTAAAAGCAATCTTTGCAGGTGCAAATATTATCGGTATAAACCACAGAAATTTAGAGACTTTCGAGATGGATATGCAACTAAGCCACAAACTTATACCACTAATACCAAACTCTAAAATAATAGTAGCCGAAAGCGGAATAAACGACCACGAAACAGTAGTAGAATTAAGCAAAGTAGGAGCCGATGCCTTCTTGGTAGGAGAACACTTTATGCGACAAGATAATATTACCGAGGCGATAGAGAAGTTGAAGTTTGGGAAGGTTAGAGGTTAGAGGTTAGTGCTTAGAGGTTAGTTGTTAGTGGGTAGGGTCGGTTTACCGACCACAGACAATAATGAATCATTTTTAATACTTTTGTAATAATTTGGTCGGTAAACCGACCCTACTTAACAGCCTTAATATACACTCTCTTAGGTGCTGGGTATCCTTCTACTGTTAGTTCTGGATTGTTTGGATCTAAGAATTCATCTAAGCTTTGCGAGTTTATCCAGTCTGTTTTTCTCTGCTCTTGTAGTTCTGTTTTTTTGATTGCTATTACTTTTACCTCTTTAAAGCCTGCCCTGTAACACCAGTTTTTTAGGGCGTTTACTGTGGGGATAAAGTAAATGTTTGGGATTTTAGAGTATCTATCTTTTGGGGTTAGGCAGACATCATTTTCGCCATCTATCATAAATGTATCTAGTATTAGCTCGCCATCTTTGTTTAGGGCTTTGTATAGTGATTTTAAAGAGCCTATTGGGTCGCTTCGGTGATACAAAACGCCTAAGCAAAATAGGGTATCGAATTTGTGTTCGTAGTGCTCTATATGCTCTATGCCTAATAGTTCATACTTTATATCGCTTTTTATAAATTTGTTTATAAATTCAAACTGCATAAATGTAATTGCAGAGGGGTCGAAGCCTACTAGCTTTTTTGGCTTATGAGCGAGCATTTTAAATAGGTAGTAGCCATTATTACAGCCAATATCACCTACTATTTTATCTTTTAGGTTAAAGTGTGGCTCTATTATAGAGTATTTAATGTAACTTCGCCACTCTGTGTCTATAAACAAAGAGTCTATTTTAAAAGGACCTTTTCGCCAAGGTAGCATTGTCTTTGCTGCCTCTTCTATTTTGTTTAAGTTCTCTTTTGAATACTCTTTATCTAGCTTTATCTCTATAGCATCGTTTAGCTCAAAGCTTTCTACTATAGGTTCTGGTATGCTATCTATAGCCTCTTTCATTGGAGATATATTTTTCCAATTTAAGCACTTAATTCGCTCGGCTCTAAGGCTATCTAAATCCATTATTTAATGTAAGCTTTTTTTATAACTACTTTTTTAAGTGGCTTATCACCTGGTTTACTTGTTGCTACTTTGCTAATTGCATCAACAACTTTTTGACCCTTTACAACTTCGCCAAAAATTGTGTATCCGCCATTTAACCATGGTGTTTTTGCAACTGTAATAAAGAATTGGCTACCATTTGTATTTGGACCTCTGTTTGCCATTGCTAAAAGGTATGGTCTATCAAATGTTAAGTTTGGTGCATATTCATTTTTGAACTCTTTGCCCCAAATAGAGCTACCACCCATTCCTGTTCCTGTTGGGTCTCCGCCTTGAATCATAAAGTTTTTTATAACTCTGTGAAATATTGTACCATTGTAGTACCCTTTTTTTGTTAGTTTAGTAAAGTTTTCTACTGCTAGTGGTGCAGCTTTTTTAAATAGTTTAAGCTCAATTTTTCCATAGTTTGTATCTAATACAACATTTGCTTGTAGCATTGCAACTGCAACTGCTAATCCTAAAATTATTTTTTTCATAAATTTATCTCCTTAGTTTAAAGTTATTTGGCAAGCTCAATAGCTTGTGATTGTCTTATTGCATTTACTTTTATTTCACCAGGGTATTGCAACTCTGTTTCTATCTTTTTTGCAATTTTGTGTGTTAATAGAGTAAGCTCATCATCGCTTACTTTATTAGAATCGATAAATACTCTAATTTCGCGACCTGCATTAATTGCATATGCTTGAATTACTCCATCAAAACTTAAAGCAATATCTTCTAAACCTTTAACTCTTTTTGTAAAGCTTTCAAGAACCTCTCGTCTTGCACCTGGTCTTGCTGCACTTAATACATCTGCACTACAAACAGCAGCAGCTTCTATAGATTTAGGTTCTTCATGCCCATGATGTGCATATATTGCATTAATTACAGTTGGGTGTTCGTTATATTTTCTACAGATATGGGCACCCAAGTCCACATGGTTACCATCGAAATCCTGAGTAAGTGCTTTACCTATATCGTGTAGTAGTCCAGCTCTTAGTGCTAATTTTTCATCTCCACCCATCTCTGCTGCTAAAGATTTTGAAATTCTGGCAACTTCTAAAGAGTGTGCGAGAGCATTTTGTCCGTAACTTGCACGATATTTTAACCTACCAATTAGCTTAACTATTTCTTCGTGCATTGGGAAGAGTCCTAAATCTACAATAATTTTTTCACCCTCTTCATAGATTTTATTTTCAAACTCTTTTTGTACTTTATCGTGTACTTCTTCTATTCTTGCTGGGTGTATTCTACCATCATCTACAAGTCTTTTAATTACTTCTGTAGCGATTGCACGACGATATAGGTTAAAGTTGCTTACCAATATCACACCTGGGGTGTCATCTATAATAATATCTACACCAAGTAGTTGCTCTAATGCTTTAATATTTCGACCCTCTTTACCAATAATTCTACCCTTATGGTCATCTGTAGGTAAAGTAATTGTGTTTATAAGTCGTTCACCCGCAAACTCTCCGGCATATCTTGTTACAGCAGTTGCAAGCATATAATTTGCTTTTTTCTCTAGTTCCTCTTTAGCAATTTTAATTTTTTTACGAGACATTTGTGCTAAGTCTGCCTCTATTTCAGATTCATACTTTTTAAATAACTCTTTTTTTGCCTCTTCTTTAGTTAAAGAAGCAGTTTTTGCTAGAGCTTCTGTTAAATTACTAAGAAGTTTTTCTTTCTCTTTTATTAAATTTTCGAGTCTCTGCTCTTTTTCTACAAAACTATTTGTTTGTCTCTCTAGTGCTTGCTCTTTATCTTGTGCTAAAATATGTAACTGTTTAGTTTCTATTGTTAATTCTTTTGCATCTGATTTGGCATCTTGCAATATTTTATCAGCCTCTTTTTTAATTAAATCTGCTTTTGCTTTTGCCTCTAATTCATATAATTTAAATTTACTTTTATTGTAGGCTCTAGCTACTAGCCAACCAGTTAGTATTCCTAAATTGAATATTAAAAATCCACCTATTAATTGATACAAAGATTATCCTTTTTTATTTCTATTTTAGAGTTATAC
>WFYP01000219.1 GCA_015490055.1 Nitratifractor sp. | reverse complement strand
TAAAATTGTCTCATTCACAGTTTAAGTTTTCCACCTTCGATTGCAAACTTTTTTAATTTAGCAATATTAACACATCTATCTGAAATACGCTCTAGTTTTCTTACAGAATTTAAGCGTTTTGCTACATAATCAACATCCTCTTTATTATCACACAAAGTAGATATTATACTCTTCTCTAAAATAGATACAAAGTCATCGCATTTGCTCTCTTCTATGCTTATGCCTCTTATTAAGTCGTTTAGTACGCTATCATCTGCTTTTACCAACTCTACCGATAGGCTCAAAGCTGTTAGAGTACTTTTATAAAATGCTAATCTTGTGCCATCATTATCAACTAAATCTTCATTAATTATCTCTTGCATAAGTGTATTTGCCTGAGCTTTAACATAGTCGCAAATTCTACTAAATTCGCCACTCATTTTAATAATTGTAGCAACTTTTCTTAAATCGCTAGCTTCCGGAGAGTATAGAGCCAAAGTCTCAATAGCTCGCATATCTATTTTAGCTTCTCGTTTTGTGTTACCCTTTACTAAAGCTTTAGCCTCTTTTAATCGCTCTAAATCTTTACTCTCTAGCACCTCTACTACAATTTCAAACGCCTCTTTTGCACAATGAGCTAACTCATAACTCTCGTTAACTAATTTATCTAACGCCTCTTGATACTTTGGTAACATTATCCAAACCTCCCTGTAATATAATCTTCTGTTAATTTCTCATCTGGGTTCATAAATATTTTTTTAGTCTTATTATACTCTATTAAATCCCCTAAATACATAAAAGCTGTATAGTCGCTCAAACGACTTGCTTGTTGCATATTGTGTGTTACGATTGCAATAGATACTTCGCTTTTTAACTCTGCTACTAACTCTTCGATAGCCCCAGTAGATATTGGGTCTAGTGCACTTGTTGGTTCATCAAACAGCAATACATCTGGCTTTAGTGCGACCGCTCTTGCGATACAGAGTCTTTGTTGTTGCCCACCAGACATACCCATTGCAGAATCTTTAAGTCTATCTTTTACTTCACTCCAAATAGCTGCACCTTTTAGTGCCTCTTCTACTCTACCATCCAATTCGCTTTTAGATTTAACACCACTAAGCTTAAGCCCATACGCTACATTTTCATAAATACTCATCGGAAATGGTGTAGGCTTTTGAAAAATCATACCAACTCTTTGGCGTAAATGCACTAAGTCACTCTCGCTTTTAAGCTCTAAAATATTCTCCATAGTGCCATCTTGATTTTGTAGTAAAAGTTTACCATCATACTTTAACCCCGGATACAAATCGTGAATTCGGTTAAATGCTCTAAGTAGAGTCGATTTACCACAACCACTAGGTCCAATAAGTGCTGTTATTTTATTCTTCTCTATCGGTAGATTTATAGATTTTAGCGTAGGTGCTGGAGCTCCTGGATATGTAAAACTAAAATCTTCTGCTCTCATTATATCTTTATTGTTACTCATAAATATCCTTATTTTTTTCTATTTCTTGTTAAATATCTTCCACCAAGGTTTATAATCAAAACCACCACAGTTAAAACAAACGAAGCTGCCCAAGCCAAATCTTTACTAGCTTGGTCTGGATATGTTGCCAAGTTATAAATGCTTACAGTCAAAGATGGGAACTGCTCATTCAAGTTTAGTGTAAAAAATTGACTGTTAGATGATGTAAATAGCAATGGTGCTGTCTCACCAACAATTCTTGCAAACGATAGCAAAATACCAGTTGTTAAACCAATTTTTGCCGCCTTTAAAACAATTTGCAAAATAATTTTATGCTTACTTCCACCAAGTGCAATTCCAGCCTCTCTAAGCTCTTTTGGCACAAGAGAGAGCATATTATCAGTAGTCGATACAATAATAGGCAGCATCATAATAGCAAGTGCTATAATACCACCCCAACCGCCAAAATGCCCTACTCTATCGACATACAAAGCGTAAACAAATACACCTATTACAATAGATGGGGCACTCATCATAATATCGCTTAAGTTTCTAATTACAAAAGATATTTTACCATCGCTATTATACTCTCGCAAATATATACCAGCCATTACTCCTAAAGGCACAGCAATAACAGTTGCAATAAGTGCCATGACAAACTGCCCAACAAGCAAGTTTCTAATACCGCCATTTACTAAATCTTTAGTAAATATATCCCAATGCATTGTAGCCAAACCCTTATACATTAAGGTACCCAAAATCCAAAACAGAAAACCCATACCAATTAGGGCAGAGAGGGTAGATAGTGCTAAAATTATTTTATTAATTGTTAATCTTCTTTTCATCTTTTTCTCCCTAAAAAGTAGAATTTAGCGATAGATATTATTATAAAACTAACACCAAATAGTACAAGCGATAGATAGAACATACTAGATAGCTCTAAATCTTGTGCCTCAGAGAAGTTGTTTGCCAAAAGGACTGGAATAGATGTTGTTGGGTCTGTAAGATGTTTTGGGAACTTCATAATAGAGCCAATCAAGAATGCAACAGCCATTGTCTCGCCAAGTGCACGCCCAAGTGCTAAAATTACAGAACCAATAATTGCCGTTTTGGAGTAAGGCATTACAACATCTTTAATAACTTCAAACTTTGTTGCCCCCATAGCGTAAGCACTCTCTTTTAATACACCTGGTACTACATTCATCGCATCTTTTGTAATAGCCGACATAAATGGTACAATCATAATAGCAAGCACAATACCAGCAGTTAAAAGCCCTACTCCACTTCCACCAAAGAGGTGTTGAATAATTGGAGCAAAATAAAAAAGCCCCCACATACCATAAATAATACTAGGAATTGCAGCCAAAAGCTCAATAGCAATCGATACAGGTTTTATAAGCATTGGGTGTGCAACTTCTGTTAAGAAAACTGCAATTCCCATAGCGATAGGAACAGCTATAACCATTGCAATTAAAGTAGTCAAAAGTGTACCAACAATCGGAATTAAACCACCAAAAACGCCACCTTCATCATCTTCGCCAACTTCCCAAACATCAGTAGTTAAAAAATGCCATCCAAACTGATGAATAGAATCGCTAGCATATATATACAAAGTAGCAAATATACCAGCTAGAATAATCAATATTAAAACAGCAGAGAATAGAGAAAACTCTTTAAAAAACCGACCTACCATACATTGCCTTTAAATTTTTTGGAATTGTAGAATAAGTTGGTAACGAAATGGTAACGAAGAGGAGTATTTATGTTACCCCTGCAAGTGCAGAGGCAAATTTGGGATTACTTAATACCTTTTTCTTCCCAGTATTTTCTAATTTCATCTTTTGTAGATGCTGGTAGTGGTACATAACCTAAATCAGCAGCCGCTTTATCGCCATTTTTGAATGCCCAGTCAAAGAATTTAGTAACATTCTTATTCATATCAGCCTTCTCTGCCGGTAAAAGAATAAATGTAGCTGCAACTATTGGGTAACTTGTTTCACCATCTGGGTCGCCAATTACAGCATAAAAGTCACTATCTTTACTCCATTTTGCATATTTAGCAGCATCTTGGAAGGCAGGTACAGTAGCTTTTACAAATTTACCAGCCTTGTTTTGTACTTGTGCTGCAGGCAAATTCTCTTTTAATTTATAAGAGTATTCAATGTAACCAATAGAGTTTTTAATTTGCTTAATATTAGCAGTAACACCAGAGTTTGATTTACCAGCTACAACTTTAGGAGCTGCCCAATTTGGCTTTTTACTAACTTTAAAACTACTATCTATCTTATTTAAAAAGTATGTAAAGTTAAAAGTTGTTCCAGATTTATCTGCTCTTACTGCAACAGTAATAGGAGCGTGTGGAAGTTTTAAATCTTTATTATCTTTTGCAATAACAGCATCATCCCAATTTGTAGCTTTACCATCAAAGATTGCTGCAATAGCTTCACGAGAAAGTTTTAACTCTCCATCTTTTACACCATCAATATTGTAAGCAAGCACGATTGAACCAACAACTGCTGGGAACATATAAAGTTTATGTTTAGCTAATGTTTTAGGCTTAAGTGGCTTATCACTACCTGCAAAATCTACAATTCTTTTCTCGATAGATTTAATACCATCACCACTACCAGTTGGAGTATAATCTACCTGAACGCCAGTTGCCTTATTGTAAGCACTTGTCCAAGCTTTATAAACAGGAGCAGGAAACGAAGCACCTCTACCTGTTATAACATCCGCATTAACAACAGTAGAAGCAAGAGATAAAACAGCTACACTAGATACAATTTTCTTTAACATTTTCATTCCTTTAGTTTTTTGATACTGCAATAGTAAACTAATTTGGTAACATAACGGTAACAAAAATCAAGTGGACCTCTAATAAGTGGGAATACCCACAAGATAAAAAAGATATAATTCTTTTATATAAACAAAGGAGAGAGCAATGGGTAACATTTTCAAAGTTATTCTTGGTGCAATTTTTGCAATAGCTGCGGCATATTATGCTAATACATTAATGGGGAACAACCCTAACGGTACATTCTTGGTAATTGCAGCACTATTTGGTGCATATATGGCAATGAATATTGGGGCAAACGATGTTGCTAACAATGTTGGTCCTGCTGTTGGTGCTGGTGCACTTACAATAGGTGGGGCAGTTGTAATTGCTTCTATTTTTGAAGCTAGTGGTTCTTTAATTGCAGGTGCAGATGTTGTTGGCACTATTAAAAAAGGAATTATCGCACCAACTGCATTTGGTGGCGACCCAATGGTATTTGTATATGCAATGAGTGCAGCACTTTTAGCTGCGGCTCTTTGGCTAAACCTTGCAACTTGGCTTAAAGCTCCTGTTTCTACTACACACTCTATTGTTGGTGGTGTACTTGGTGGTGGAGTTGCAGCTGGTGGTATGGCTGTTATTGCTTGGGGTACAATGGGTAAAATTGTTGCTTCTTGGATTATCTCTCCACTTCTTGGTGGTATGATTGCAGCATTCTTCTTATATATTATTAAAACTACAATTATTGGAAAAGACGATAAAATATCTGCAGCTAAAAAAATAGTTCCTATATTGGTATCTATTATGTCTGCTGCATTTGTTACTTACATTACACTAAAGGGCTTAAAGCATGTTTGGCAAGATGTTACAAATGTTATAAGCTTCCTGCCACATACTAAGAAACCTACTATGGGTACAGCTTTAGTTTTTGGTTTAGTTGGTGGTATAATTACTTACCTAATTGTTAAACCAAGAGTTGCTAGCAAAGTTACTAACCTAACAAACAGTAGAAAAGACTTAAACACTCTATTTACAATTCCACTAATCTTTGCAGCTGCACTTTTAAGCTTCGCTCACGGTGCAAACGATGTTGCAAACGCTGTTGGACCATTAGCCGCTGTAAACGATGCATTAACTCATTTAGCAGTTTCTAAAAAAGCAGCAATTCCATTTTGGGTAATGGCTGTTGGTGGTTTAGGTATTGCTGTTGGTCTTACTCTATTTGGACCAAGACTTATTAAAACAGTAGGTAGCGAAATTACAGAACTAGACCAAATGAGAGCCTTCTCGGTAATGATAGCAGCTGCAATTACTGTTGTTATCGCTTCTCAGCTTGGATTACCAGTATCTTCTACTCATATTGCCGTAGGTGCAGTATTTGGTGTTGGATTCTTAAGAGAGTGGCTAGATAGTAAAAATATGAAAGAGAAACAGCAAAGCCTATATACAGAGGTAGAAAAACTAAAAGAGATAAAAACAGCACTTAAAAATTGCACAAACGAAGACCCAGCTAAAAAACTTGACTTAATCAATAAAGAGAAAGCTCAGAAAAAAGTAGTTAAAAAAATCAAAAAAACACTTAGAGAAAACTATGTAAAAAGAGGAATGATTAAAAAAATTGTTGCTGCATGGGTTATAACAGTACCAGCCGCAGCTGCTGTATCTGCAATTATCTTCTTTGTACTAAAAGGTTTAGCTGCATAAAAATATATTCAAGCTCTGCTTGAGTATTAAATTTCTTATATACAGGGTCGATTTATCGACCAATAATTCAGATAAATGGCTATTTTGTGGTCGATAAATCGACCCTACAAAATTAAACTTCCCGAGCAAATTCCAGAAAGCCAGCAATAATATCTTTAGGGCTTGGTGGGCAATTTGGAATATAATGCGTTACTTCTATACTATTGCCTTTAATAGCATAAGTTTTTTCAAATACTCCTAAATCTTTTACACAATCACCAATAGCTATTACCCATTTTGGTGAAGGTATTTGGTTGTAACAATCTATGGCGTGGTGGTACATATTAAAAGTCATAACGCCACTTAAAAACATTACATCTGCGTGTCTTGGGCTTGCTACAAAGTGAATTCCTAACTCTTCTAAATTGTAGTATGGGTTCGATAATGCGTTACACTCTGCCTCACAGGCATTGCAACTGCCACTATCTACCATTCTAATAGCTAAGCTTCCGCCAAACTTTTTTTTAACCAGTTTTTTTAACTCTTTTTTAATAGCTTCTAACTCTTCATCTTGCTCTAGTGTTGTTTTAAATCTCTTTTTCCAGTATCTATACATATCTTAACCTTCTATTCTCATAAGTCGCTCCCTGCGTAGCTTAAATCGAAACTTTTGTTTATTAGTGGGAAATCTGCAATAATATCTTTATAAATTGTCGTATGAAATGCTTGCCAATTTATGAATGATGGGTCGCGTACAAAGAATCTATCTACTAATCCATTTTTGATTTTTAGATACATAAACAGCTCGCCTATGCTACTCTCTGTAAATGCACTATATTCACCATCTTTAAATTCGCCAAATTCAAAGCCTTCATTATCGTATGTTTCAAAGTTTTTTATCATCTCTATTGAGTTAAATATTTCGTTAAATCGCAATTTAAACCTATCGCTCACTTCGCCTTTTTTCCCTAACTGCATTTGGTAGCCAAAGTTTTTGTAAAAATCGTTATCTCTTGCATCTACTTTTACACCACTTGCTCTAGCCCCTACTCCAACTACTCCATATTTAATTGCTTTTCTAACGCTTAATTTACCTGTTGTATCGAATCTATCCCAAACAGATGGTATATCGTATATCCAATCTCTAAAAAATTCTAACTCTTTTTCTAAGTAGTTTAAAAACTCAATTAAAGAGCCAAAGTCTATAGTTAATTCCTCCTTTATCGCTCCAAAGCCAAAACGGTGCCCTGTAATTTTTGCAAAAACTCTTCGTGCCTCTTCGCTTAGTTTTCCACCAAGAGCTAAAGCTGGGGCAAAACCTACATCGTTAGCGATAAAACCAATATCTGTTAAGTGGTGAATTATTCGCTCTACTTCTAAAAGGGTTGCATATTTTTGCTTTATTGATGTGGGCAACTCTATGCCACTTGCTTGAGCTAAAATATCAACAAAAGCTACTTGGTATGCCACGCTTTCATTACCACTAATTCGTTCTACTATTTTTTTAATAGCCATTGGTTCTTTACCTTCGCACATCTTCTCGATTGCTCGGTATTTATAGAAATGGCGTATCTCTAAGTGTAAAATCTCTTCGCCAGCTTGTGAAAATTGGAAGTGTCCTGGCTCAATAATCCCTGCATGAATTGGACCAACTGCAACTTGAAAGACACCATCACCACCAATAGCCTCGTAATCGTAAGGCTTATATTCTGAAAAGTTTATCTCTGTTGCATTAAAATTTTTTCTTAGTGGATAAATATCGCTTGGGAAATGCTCATGTTTTAACAGTGGTCGAGTATCGAAAGAGTCTATAAACTCTACTCCAAATTCATCGCTTATTTTTCGCTCCATCCAAATTGCCGATGGATATTTTTTTGTTAGTGTCCCTATTTTTAAGTTATCAAAACTTAGCAGACTCTTTTGAGTCTCTTTGTCGTAAACATCTACTATTTCGATACCATTTTGTAACTCTTGGGCAAATCTTGCTATTAGTCTCATTTGATTATCCCCTCTATGTAGTCAAAAACTTGTGGTAAAATTAGTGCCAAAAGCGAAATTGTAAAAAGCAGTAACATTGCAATTTCACTTTTATATACTTTTTTAGGCTCATCGTCTCCATCATAAAGTGCCTCTTGATATATCGTAATAAATTTGTAAAAGATAATCGATAGCAGAAGCATAATTATAAATATCGCAAAAATCATTACTAAAAAGTAATCTGAATCTTGTGCAACATCTAGCATTGCTTTAAAACCAAATATTTCACTAAAGAACATTGGGCTTGGTGGTATAGAGATTATGCCCAAAAGCAATAGGCTAATTAAAAGTGGTACCAATTTGTTACTATACCCTTTAAGTGCCCCCTTAAAACTGTATCGTCTCTTTTGCTCCAACATACTAGAACTTAAAAATAGTGCCGGCTTTAAAAATGCGTGTGCAGCTAAGTGCAAAAGTGCGGCGAAATAACCGCCACTTACCCAAAATATAGTAATTAAAACCATATGCTCAATTCCAGATAGGGCAAAAGTTGTTACAAAATCTTTAGTTCTATATATTAAAAAGCTCACCATAAAGAGTGTAAAGATTGCATAAATATAGCTAAATGTAACTAAGTGCGAAGTATTTACAAGCATCTCTATTTTACTTAGTCTAAAAAAGCCTAACATTATCGCACTCTCTAAAATACCACTAAAGAGTGCTGCAACTGGGTATATACTTGCTCTCTCAATATCTGCTAACCATAAATTCATTGGGAAAAAGCCCATCTTTATAAAAAAGCCTGTTACCGATATTGTAAAACCGATTTCAAATAAAAAGTTATTGATTTTGCCGGCATTTTTTGCTAAAGCGTAAAAGTTCATAGCATCTTCACCCAAAACATCTTTGGCAGAGGCGTACATAAGTATAATACCAAAGAGTACAAGCGAAATTGCAATAGCTCCAACAGTCAAATATTTCCACGCCTCTTTGTGTGCTGTTAGTGAATCTTTTACCTTTATCATATAGACAGTCGAGAGTGTTGCAAACTCTAAACCTATCCAAAATATCCCCATATTATTTGCCAATATAGAGATAATAAGCCCAAACCAAAATATTCCAAAGAAGCGATAAAATCTTTTTATAGCCTCTTCGTTTAAGTTTAATCTCTCAGGCAGAGAAATCATACTTAAACTAACCCCAACACCAACTATCGAAGAGATTAAAAGTACAAAAGAGTTTAACTTATCTACTAAAAAATACTCATTTACAAATGGGTGCATAAATATATAGATAGCCGGAACAATTATTAACGATGAAACCGCAGCCATAAGAGTTCTATTTATCTTAAAAAAACTAAGTATAACAAGTAAAATTGATGGTATAAAAATAATAAGCATTAAAAATCTCCTTGATGCTTAAAGAGAATATTTACAATTACAATAAGCATTAATAAATCGACAAAAATACCAAGTTCTACAAGCATTGGCATACCCTTCGTGGCACTAATGGCAAGCAAAAATAGAGCATTCTCTATAGATAAAAAGCCAACAATTTTTGGTGCAATGTTTTTATGCTCTATAATTAAAAGCATTGCTAAAAAGAGGCTGCTAATAGAGAGAGCAACATAGTTTGCATTATATGCCATATTATGAATTATTGGGTTTACTAAATAGTATGTAAAAACTAAAATAACAGGTACAATAATTGTTGAATAGTGCACTTTCAAATTTGGATTTATATTTCTTGGTATATTGAATTTAGTTGCAATATATTTTAAAACATATGGAATAAGCATAAATTTTATAAGAATAGTTATAGAACCGCTAATAATCATAGCATTATCGCCAATTTCTGCACCCATATATATAGCAATAAGCCCCAAAAAGAGAGAATTTAGTGCATACCAACCAAGAAGCCTGTAAAGCCTTGTGGTAAAGAGCTCAGTAATAAGTGTAGCTATATAAAAACCAATTAAAACATCTATCATGCTACACCTCCTAAAATGTAGAAAGTTATTAAACTTAAAAAGCCAAAAATAATAGATATACCCAACAAATTTGGCACCTTAAAGAGTCGAAGTTTTGCAGTATTTACCTCTAGCAGTGCTATAACAACCGATACAATAAGCAGTTTTGCAATAAAGACTAAAAAGGCTAAGGCAAATGGCAAATCTGTACCGAATGGAATAAACAGCGTAACAAACAGAGTCGCAAATATAGCATACTTAATACCACTAGCTAACTCTACAAGTGCCAAATCTGCCCCACTTACATCGAGTATCATCGCTTCGTGTACCATTGTAAGCTCTAAGTGAGTCTCTGGATTATCTACCGGAATTCTACCATTTTCTGCAACTAACAAAATAAAAAAGCTAATTGCTGCCAATACAAAACTCGCTGCATGCGTAGCAGGAAAGGAGCTTGCCAAATTAAGAGCTGCTTTAGAGATACCAATCGAATTTGCCATAAGTGAAACACTAAAAATTGTTAAAATCATTGCAGGCTCTACAAGTGCCGATATAAACGCCTCTCTACTGCTCCCTAGCCCTCCAAATGCACTTGCACTATCTACCCCTAATAGCATTAAAAAAAAGGTCGAAAGACTAATAAGCCCCGTAATTGTAAAGGCATCCATAAACGATACATAAAAACTATCTTTAAATATTGGCGGTAGCAAAAAAACAACCAAAATCAATGGCGAAATTATCAAAATTGGTGCAATCTTAGATACGGCACTGCTCTCTTTTGAGTAAATAACCTCTTTATATAGCAATTTATAAAAGTCAAAATATGGCTGAAATGGAGATATTGGTCTCTTATAGAGCATAAACATTTTTATACTTTTAATTATGCCAACTAAAAATGGTGCTATTAAAAATATGCTCAAAATTTGAATTATATAGTAAATCATTTTCTCTCTCCAAACAAAATTATGCTAATAAATATTGATACAACAACACCTTCTAAAAGGATACTTCCCCAACTAACTTCGTGATAAAACACGCGCATACTAAATAGAATAAATATTAGCAAATTAAAAATAAGTGCCGAGTACCTCTCTTTTTCAAAATGCGATGCTCGATAGACGATATAAGTTATGTAATTGATAGCCTTTTTTACACTATCGTATAAACTACGCTCAAAAAGCGGTTTTACATGCACTTCGTAAAGGCTCGATTTAAATTTAGTTTTATGCCCATAGAGTATCTCTTTATGTTTATGTACATCTGGCTTATAGAGCCAAGTAAAAAAGCGTCTAATTGGTCCAGCAAAGCCTGTTGTAGAGTATTGCAGTTTTGCATTTGTATCGTAACCGCATGCCCAAGTGTGATACTCTCTTATTTTAGGGTTAATTACTTTATAAGCAAGCCAAACCATTAATGTAATACCAATTAAAGCAACCAATAAAAAGAGTGGTGAAACTGCACCAAAATTATGAGCTACAGAGTGCATTACAAAGTAGTTTGGAAACATTTTATCGTAAATATTGCTTATTGGCATAGATGCATTTATCGCCTTTATAATAGATGGCATAAAGAGCATTAAACCAACAACAACCACTCCCATAAACATTTGCCCTAAAAGCATAAGTATATTTACCTCTTTTGCATGTTTTGCATTTTCGCTTCTTGCAAGCCCTAAAAATGTAATACCAAATGCTTTTACAAAACAGGCAATCGCTAAACCACCTGTTAGTGCTAATGCAAAAATTGTAAAACCAAAAGATAGTTTAAGCGAGATATCTGAAATTCCAGCCGTACTTAACATACTTTGAAAAATCATCCATTCACTCAAAAAGCCGTTTGTAGGCGGTAATGCCGTAATAGATATAGCTGCTAATAAAAACAGAAAAGCAGTAATTGGCATTAACTTAATTAAACCGCCATACTTCTCCATATTTTTTGTATGGGTTTGATGCAGCACACTCCCTGCTGTCATAAACAGAAGCGACTTAAAGCTCATATGGTTAAAGGAGTGGTAAACCCCTGCGATAAAGCTAAATGCACTTAATGTATCTAACTTTAATGTATGAAATATCATACCCAAACCAATAGCAATTAAAATAATACCAATATTCTCTACAGAGTGGTTGGCTAAAAGGGCTTTAATGTCGTGCTCGCTAAGAGCATACAATACACCAACCAAACTTGTAATTGCACCCAAGAAAAGCACAATAATCCCCCACTCCAACTGCCAAGCTGGCAAAATAAACATAAATCGCAAAAAGGCATAAATTGCAACTTTTAACATAACACCACTCATAAGTGCCGATACTGGGCTAGGTGCTGCGGGGTGAGCATAAGGCAACCAAACATGAAGTGGAACAACACCAGCTTTGCTTAAAAAACCAATCGCAATTAAAAAGAATAAAAGTGTTGGATATTCAAAACTCTGTGCATAAAGTTTTAAAACACTAAAATTAGCTGATAAATCATTTGGCGATAATATTAAAAAGAACAACAATACAAATACAAAACCTAAATGGGTCATAAGAAAATAAAATCGCCCTGCTTCCCTACTCTCTTTTGTATTTTCTGTTAAAATCAGTTGCCAGGAAGTTAAGCTCATCAATTCCCAAAAAAATAGAAAAACTAGTATCTCTTTGGCTAACACTACTCCAATCATAGAAACAATAAAAGCAAAATAGTTTACTAAAAAGTAAGTTTTTCTTTTGATATGAGGCAGATAACCAAAAGTATAAAATATATTAGGGAAAACTCCTAAAATTATAAGTAAGAAAAAAATTAAAGAAAACGCATCAAAACCTAACATTAGTAAATCCTAGTAAGAATTTAGGGCAATTTTAATAACTGAAGTTACACGCTATTTACCCTCGGAAATTTTAAAAACTTTTGCAAAAATTTGATTCTTGCAAAATTTAGAAAAAATATGGTGAAATTATAATACCT
>WFYP01000218.1 GCA_015490055.1 Nitratifractor sp. | reverse complement strand
ATATTAGTTAATCATTGTTTATTGTGTTGAATCTATACATTAAATGATGATTTTTACTATAATAAATGATAATCTTAAGTAATACTTAAAGTATATTCATATACACTGATTATACAATAAATAAAAAGGAGAGTGTATGAAAAGATTGTTGAAACTTTCAGCAGCAGTAGCAATGGTGGCAACATTGGCAACAGCGGGTACTTTAGATGATGTAAAAAAGGCGGGTGTGTTAAAGTGTGGTGTCAGTACAGGACTTCCAGGATTTGCAGAAGCAGATTCTAAAGGAACTTGGAGAGGCTTAGATGTTGATTATTGTCGTGCAATGGCAGCAGCAGTACTTGGGGATGCAAGTAAAGTTAAATATGTTCCTCTAACAGCAAAAGAGAGATTTACAGCTCTTCAAAGTGGAGAGATAGATGTACTTTCTCGTAACACAACTTGGACAGAGACTAGAGATACAACTTTAGGTATTAACTTTGCAGGTGTAAACTATTACGATGGTCAAGGTTTTATGGTAGCTAAATCTTTAGGTGTAAAGAGTGCAAAAGATTTAAATGGTGCAACTGTTTGTATTCAAGCTGGTACAACTACAGAAATGAACTTAGCAGATTACTTTAAAACTAATGGTATGAAGTATAAGGCAATTACATTTGATCAAAACAGTCAAGTTGATGATGCATTCTTTGCAGGTAGATGCGATGTTTTAACAACTGACCAATCTGGATTATATGCAAAAAGAACTAAGGCAAAAGACCCTAGTAAATATGTAATTTTACCAGATATTATCTCTAAAGAGCCATTAGGACCATCTGTAAGACAAGGTGATGACCAGTGGTTTAACATTGCTAAGTGGGTTCTTAATGCAGTAATTACAGCAGAAGAGAAGGGTGTGACTAGTAAAAATGTTGATGAAATGGCAAAGTCTAGCAAAGACCCTGAGATTCAAAGATTACTAAGTAAAGATGGTACAATGTGTAAAAATGTTGGGCTAGAGCCTGGATGTTTTGCAAATGCTATTAAGCAAGTTGGTAACTATGGTGAAATGTTTGAGAGAAACGTAGGTGTTAATACTCCTCTTAAAATCAAAAGAGGTTTAAATGCACTATGGAACAAAGGTGGACTTTTATACTCTCCTCCATTTAGATAATATATGCTATCGCAGTTTTTCTGCGGTAGATTTAGGTAATGGTTATTATATGTGTCATTTGTTGCCATTAAGTTAAGAGTTTTAACTCTATAAATGCATAAAGCTTAAAGCACAAAGCTAAAACTAGCCACTGCGTCGTTCCCGTGGAAACGGGAATCCACGGTTTAAATTGTCAAAAAAGTTAAATTGCAACTTATAGAGAGATAAAATTGTAGATTTCCGTTTTCACGGGAATGACGGCGATGGTATATTAATAATTGATTCTATTAAATGGCTATAGAATTCTTAACTTAATGGCAGTAGAAGTGCCCTTAATAACTATTTTTTAAATCTATCATAAAGGTGTCAAGTGTCGTTTTTAAGAGATGAGAAAGTCAGGGGTATTTTGTATCAGCTGATAACAATAGTGGCATTTGCCGCATTAGCACTCTATATTGCCCATAATACAGCACAAAATATCGAGGCAAGAGGTATTAAAACAGGGTTTGATTTTTTGAATCATTCGTCTGGATTTGATATTACAGAGAGTCCAATCCATTATACAACAAAAAGTACACATTGGGATGTATATAAAGTTGGTTTAATAAATACACTTATTGTATCATTCTTTGGTATTGTATTAACATCTATTCTTGGTTTGATTATTGGTGTAGCAAGACTCTCTAGCAACTGGATTATTAGCAGATTAGCAGCTACATATATTGAGACTTTTAGAAATATACCAGTACTTTTACAAATACTGTTTTGGTATAATGTTGTATTAGCCGCTATGCCATCTGTTCGGCATAGTTACTCGTTTTTTAATTCAATATTTATTAACCAAAGAGGAATATTTGTTCCTAAACCTATCTTTTTAAATGGTTCTATTTATATAGCTGTAGCTGTGCTTGTTGCCGTTACAATGGGATGGTTCATACATAAGTGGGCAAAAAAAAGATTAGAAGAGACTGGTAGAGAGTTTCCTGTGTTCTCAACTAATTTAGCTTTGCTTATAATCTTACCACTTATTGCATATTACGCGACAGGTAAGCCAATAAATTTTGATTATCCAGTACTTAAAGGCTTTAACTTTGAAGGTGGTAAAACATATACACCAGAGTTTTTAGCACTACTTTTTGCACTTACAATATATACAGCAACTTTTATAGCAGAAGCAATAAGAAGTGGTATAGAAGCGGTAAATAAGGGGCAAAAAGAGGCAGCCGAAGCTTTAGGATTATCGAAAATGCAAGCTTTAAAATTAGTAATTTTACCACAAGCTATTAGGGTAGCAATTCCGCCAATAATTAGCCAATATCTGAACTTAATTAAAAACTCATCACTAGCAGCTGCTATTGGGTACCCAGAACTTGTTACGGTATTTGCTGGAACTAGTTTAAATGTTACAGGTCAAGCATTAGAGATAATGGCAATTACAATGGGTACATATTTAGTTATTAGTATTATAGTTTCTTTAGTGCTAAATTGGTTTAACCATAAAATGAAAATAAAGGAAAGATAATGGCAGTTTACGAATTAAAAACAGCCAAAAAACCACCTATAAAAGATAGTGGTATAATTTTTTGGATTAGAAAGAATTTATTGTCATCTCCTTCGAATATTTTGATGACTCTATTATCTCTTTATATTTTATATATAATTATTCCGCCTTTTGTAAAATGGGCATTTATAGATGCTAATTTTGCTGGGCATACAAAAGCAGACTGTACAGGTGATGGGGCTTGTTGGATATTTATAAGAGTTAAGCTTAAAATGTTTATTTTTGGATTCTACCCTGAAAGCGAACTTTGGAGAGCTAAACTTACAATGGCGTTAGGTGCATTAACTGTGGCATTTGCTGTGATAGATAGGGTGCCTAAATCTGTTAAGATAGCATCTATTTTAATACTTCCTATTGTTTCATTTATTTTACTTTATGGTGGAGTATTTGGTTTAGAAGTTGTAGAACCTAGCAAATGGGGCGGTTTGCTTTTGACATTAGTTATTGCAACTGTTGGTATTGTTCTCTCTTTTCCTATTGGTATTTTTCTTGCAATGGGGCGACAATCTAAACTTCCTATTATAAAAACGCTAAGTGTATTTTATATTGAATTTATTAGAGGTGTACCATTAATTACAGTTCTTTTTATGGCATCTATTGTATTGCCACTATTCTTTCCAGAGGGTGTAAATTTTAACAAACTAGCCCGTGCATTAATTGGTATTACACTATTCCAAGCTGCATATGTTGCAGAGAATATTCGTGGAGGATTTCAAGCAATTCCAAAAGGGCAGTATGAAGCGGCAGATGCTTTAGGCTTAACTTATTGGCAAAAGATGCGCCTTATTATTTTACCACAAGCTATTAAAGTAGCAATTCCAAATTTAGTTGGAACATTCATCAGCTTGTTTAAAGATACATCTCTTGTTATGATTATTGGTCTATTTGACCTTTTATCTATGGTTAAATTAACAGCTAGCGACAGAGATTGGCTAGGATTTGATACCGAAGGTTATGTATTTGTTGCATTAATATACTGGGTATTCAACTTCGCAATGTCAAGATACTCAAAGCGTCTTGAGAAAAAACTAGATACTAATAATAGGGATTAGAAATGGCAGAAAATAGTACAAAAAAAGATTTATCACAAAATATGATTACATTAGATAATGTAAATAAGTGGTATGGTGATTTTCATGTTCTTAAAGATATTAATTTAAAAGTAGGAAAAGGCGAAATAGTTGTAGTTGCTGGACCATCTGGCTCTGGAAAATCTACGATGATTAGATGTATAAATCGCTTAGAAGAGTACCAAGAGGGTAAAATTTTGGTAGAGGGTATAGAGGTAAATGCAGATGTTAAAAATCTTAGAGCCGTTCGTGCTAAAGTAGATATGGTATTCCAACACTTTAACCTGTTTCCACACTTAACTATTTTAGAAAATTTAATACTTGCACCAATGCATGTTTATGGTAAATCTAAAAAAGAGGCTGTAGATACAGCTATGCACTATTTGAAAAAAGTAAATATAGCAGAGCAAGCTCAGAAATATCCAAATCAACTATCAGGCGGACAGCAACAGCGTGTTGCAATAGCTAGAGCGTTATGTAAGGGTGCAGATATTATGCTATTTGATGAACCAACATCTGCACTAGACCCAGAGATGATTGGTGAGGTTTTAGACGTTATGATAAATCTTGCTAATGAGGGCAAAACAATGGTTTGTGTAACCCACGAAATGGGCTTTGCAAGAAAAGTAGCCGATAGAGTTATCTTTATGGACGCCGGACAAATAGTAGAAGAGAACGACCCAGAGACATTCTTTAATAATCCAGAGAGTGATAGATTAAAACTATTCTTAGAGCAGATACTAGACCATTAATGGGTATATATTCCACATCAGGAGATGTGGAACTAGATGAAATGCAAAACTCAGCCTATCGGCTTCAGACAGTTGCATTTTCTTAACACTACAATTAAATAAATCTCTTTTTCCGAAAATATCAAATTGTGCAAATATAGCCAATAAATTGGCTATATATAGTAATTATTAATTTTTTACAGCAACTCACAATTATACATTTTAAATTTATTATAAACGCTTATTATTTTATAACTGTTGGTAAAAGGCTTGAGAGATTATCATTCTATCGAATGGGTCTTTGTGGTGCATTGGTAGTGTGGTGCGATTGATAGGTCGCACCGAAGATATTATTAGCTATTTACTTTTTCTAATAGCTCCTCTTTATCTAATTTTACATAATCTTTTTTGATAACTTTTGCTATTTTCTCTTGCAAAGTTTTATCTACTTCGTTTAAAACTTCGTTTGCAAACTCTTCGTTAATTGTTAGAAAAACTCTTTTGGGTGCATCTTTTAGAATCTCTTCTAAATCGTTTGCAATATCTTTGTAGATTCGTTTTTCAATTTCTAACTCTAAATTATGCTCTTCGCCTATACTTGCACCATTTTTTTGAGTATCTCCTTTAAATCTACCCGCTTCATCACTTACTAACTCTTGTAATTTTTTATGTGCTTGAATATAATCTTTATCGAGTTCTAAATCTAATTTAACTTCGTCCTCTTTTAATCCTGCTTCTGCCTCTAGGGTTCTAGGATTTGCTACATAAACTCTTAATTCACCTCTATTTACTGTTACTACTTTATCTCCAACTAAAACTTTCATAATATACTCCTTTTAATTTTTTTCGAAATCATCAACATAGCAATCTGTGCCAATTAATCTTTCGCCGCCTACACTTAAACGCTCTAAAACATACTTTTGTGACTCTTTATCAAATTTTGCACCGTAGAGTTCATCTATAATTACTGTAGCATCAAAATAAGAGTTTGCCTCTTCTGTTACGGCATCTTTAACAGATAGCTTGTCTATATCTATAGTGTCACATAAACTCTCTTGAATATCATCTTTTATAACATCTAATTTATCTTCGCTACACTCTATGTATGAGAGTTCAACTTGCTCTTTTGTTAAGTTGTCGATATTAACATCAAAGCTAAATTCTCCATCGCCCACTCTTTTTTGTAAATAAAATATATCACCTTCATTGATGTTATCAAGAGAATCAAAAATCTCTTTCAAATCTCTATTCTTTAACTTGAAATCTTCTGTATTAAAAGAGTTTTCATCAAGTAATATTTCTGTATTTCCAGCAAATAATAGACGCATTTGCAATATTGAAGCAAGTTCATCTATCTCTTTGCTATCAATTCTCTCTTTTAAAGCTTCGTATAACTCTTCTTGACCATTTTGGGAGTTGGTATTATAATTATTGATATTAAAATCTAAATCTTCAGCAAGATTATAAAAGCTGACAACTTCACCACGCCCTCGTAACACAATTTGTGCCATAATAGACTCCTTTAGTAGTTTATAACTAGATATAATTATAGCTTAAAGAAAAATTTTTTTATGCGATTTAAGTTGCAAAATTTAATGAAGTTTTATGCTCTATTTTGAATATTGAAGTGAATTTAATGGGGGCATTGCAATTAAGTTAAGAGTTTTAACTCCATAAAATGCATAAAGCTTAAAGCTTAAAGCACAAAGCTAAAAGCTAGCCACTGCGTCATTCCCGTGGAAACGGGAATCCACGGTTTAAATTGTCAAAAAAGTTAAATTGCAACTTATAGACAGT
>WFYP01000217.1 GCA_015490055.1 Nitratifractor sp. | reverse complement strand
ATGTATAGTACCCATATCCATATGAGTCTTTTGAAAATTTTGTATCATTATACACTATTCCTAAGCCTTTTATACCCTCTTCTTTCAATTTGTCTATATTCTCAATAAAAGACTTTTTAGAGTATCCTTCGCGTAAAACATATAAATTTGCATCGCTCACATTCATAATAACTCTTGCGTCAGCTACAACACCAATAGGTGGAGTATCTAAAATAATTACATCATATACAGCTTTTAATCTTTCAATTAAATCTTTAAAAGCTCTACTATTTATAAGCTCACTTGGATTTGGAGGTATTGGTCCAGATGTAATTACATCCAAATTTTCATACTTAGATGGCTGTATTATCTCATAAAGCAAACTTTTGCCAGATAAATATGTACTCATACCATTGCTATTACTCAAATCAAATCTACTATGCAGAGTTGGTTTACGCATATCTAAATTTAAAACAATAGTTTTTTGTCCTGTTAAACTAATAATTGTAGCTAAATTTACAGATACAAAAGTTTTACCCTCTGATGCAACAGTAGATGTAATAGCTATTGTACTGTTACCATCTTTTGCCATAAATTGCAAATTAGTTCTAAGCGACCTAAAACTCTCTGAGAGTGCAGATTTTGGAGCATCCAAAACAGCTACCCCGTTAGCATTCTCTTTAGCTTTAGGTATTGTTCCAACAATAGGCACATCTGTAAGTTTTTCTATATCCTCTTTAGACTCTATTTTATCATCTATTAAATCCATTATATATGCTAAAATTAAAGCAAGTATAAATCCTATTAACGCACCACCTAAGACTATTAATTTCTTTTTAGGCTTTACCGGTTTACTTGCAACTTCAGCTTTATCGATTATTCTATTACTACTAATTGTCGAAGCTTTTATAACAGAAGATTCAGAGCGTTTCTCTAGCAAATAAGAGTATATCTTCTCATTTACCATAAATTGTCTTTTTAAATTTGTTAAAACCTTTTCATTCATTGGAAGTTTAGAGATTATTTTTTTCTCTTTCTTTAATGAATTTTTAGCAAAAGCCTCTCTCTCATTAAGTAGCTTCAACATATTTTTTATTTTATGCAAAATAGAGTTTCTTAATTGAATAATTGAACTTGTAACTTTAATAACATCAGGATAAGCATTTGTATAATCTTGCAATAACATTTTCTTTTTAATAATTGCATCTTGCAACTGCTGTACCATACTAATTAATGAACCACCATCAAGCCCAACACCTACTATTGAAATATTCTCTAAATCTTCACCATTTCTAACTTGATTATAAAGTGCCTGAACAACTTCACGCTCTAAAGAGACCTTTGTAAGTTCTGCCTCTAACTTACTCGTTCTCTCAACAACAGCTTTTGCTTTTGTACTTAAATTAATTATATTAGTTTTCTTTTTGTAATCTGCTAATTTATTTTCTGAAGCTTTTAAATTTTTTGTAATTTGTTTTAACTGTTCATCTATAAATTTTATTCTCTTTGTTGCTTGTTTTGTTTTTCTTTCAATACTCTGTTTTATATATGCTTTAGCTAATGCATCAACATACTCTTGAGCTCTTTTAGCTACACTATCTTCAAAAGATATAACTATAATAGAAGCTCTTGGAGTAGCTTGTTTAATTTTTAAATTTTCATCTAAATATCTTAAAACATCTTTAGTATCTTCTGCTTCAAATATATATTTATCATATTTTAAATCACCTGTTTTTGTTACTTTTATTTCAAAATATGGACCTTTAATCCATTGATTAAACTCAAACTCTTTTTCAAAGTCATCTTTGCCTTTCTTCTTTGCTTCTAAAATAAATTTATTATCTCCTTTAGGATATATAGTAAATTTTACTCCATATCCTTTTTTCAACTCTACTTTAAAAGGAGCATCCTTATATAACTCTACTGTTTTATAATTTGATACATAATAGTAATGATGTATAAAATCAACTTTCTTTAAAGCCATTTTAGCAACAAAATGAGACTTTAAAATCTCCATTTCTGTATCAATATTTTGAGAAGATTGAGATAAAGCAGTTGCCAATAAATCATTAATTGATGGGCTAGCTTTCTTACCACTTATCTCTAAAGTAGATGTTGCTTTATATATATTAGGTTGAAAATATAGGTAAATTATAGAGAGTATAGCCATTAAGATAGTTAAAGATATTATCAATATTTTATGACGCAAAGGTGGTTCCATAAGCTTAGTAAAACTTATTTCATCAACTTTATAATCTTTATTCTCCATAATTATTGCCTATTGTTTAAATATTAGCTCCATTTTACCATTATTTTATAATAAAATAGTTTAATATTCAAATTTGACATATTGCTATTTAATAATTTTTCTTTTTATATAGTTTTTAACGCTTCTTGTCATAAAAGTTTTATACCACTCATAACTATTATCACTCCAATGCTCAGGGTGAATATTAAACATTACTACATTTGGAAAGCTACCCGATTTTAAACTATCTATAATCTCTTGAGTATGTTTAATGTTAAAATTAAAAGCACTATCTACTTTATCTCTTAAATTAATAGAGCTATTATCCCATGATCTGCTTGCGTCTGTTAAGTAGAGAACTCTGCTAAAGTCTATATCAAAATAGGGCTCGCTTAAAAGCTCATACTCTCTATAGTCATACTTCTCCCAAAGCTTTCTACTATCCCATTTAGATGTTGGTCTTCCATGCATTGCGATATTTTTAATAGGATATATTTGACGCAATCTATTTAAATTATTTTCAAAATCTTTTATAGCTTTCTCATAATCTCCATCAGTTTGGGCCAAAGATTCATAATGATAAGCAATCTCATGCCCCATAGAGGCAATCTCAGCAATAATTTCAGGCTTAAAAGTCTGCTTTATTGTTCTAAAGTAGTATGTAACTCTAACCCCTAACTCACTCTCTAACTTAGCCATAGCCAAAGAGTTTAAAGGCTTTCTATCAACATCATGACGCATTAAAAGATACTTTTTTTCAGGATTAATGTCGTCAGTAAAATACTCCTCTACTGTAATAAATTCATACCCAAAATCCAAAAACTCTTGCAACATTTTCTTATAAATATCAAATGTAAAATCCCTCATTCACCCCTCCATTGCCATTAAGTTTAGAGTTTTATCTCCATAAAAGGCATTAAAATTAAAGCTTGCCATAGCAGTCATTCTGAGTGAAGCGAAGAATCTAACTCAATTTGCCGAAATCAACTCTTAGCTTTACAGCCGTTTAAACTAGATTCTTCGCATCCGCTCAGAATGACAGCAATGGCATAATTTTATGATGTTTAAACCGTGGATTCCCGTTTTCAAGGGAATGACGTCGATATACTCCACAAAAAAACCAACTAATAACTAGTCACTAAAAACTAACCCCTAGCCTCTAAAAACCTCTCACGAACATAATCGAGTAAAAATTGCGTAACATCTATCTTCTCTTTAAGCATTGCATCGCGTCTTTTGGTAAATATCTCTTTAGATTCAGGGTTTTGCAAAATCTCTAAAGCTTTATCTAGCGTTGGCTCTTGCTCTTTGTAGTGAAATACCAAACCATACTTCTCTTGTTCATCAATAGTGTATGCATCTTGAGTATCTACATAAATCGAAGGCGTTCCAAGCATTGCACTCTCTGATGACATAGTAGCACCCTCCCCTATAAATAGCGAAGCGTAAGCCATTACATCGTGCACTTTATGTATAGGTGTCTTTAATCTATACTCTTGCAACTCTTTTGGTAAATCATCTTCTGCCGATATAAATACTGCACACTCTTGTGCCAAGCGTTTGACTAAATTGATTTTATAATCAAGAGTAAAACCACTCTCTCCAATATCGTGCGTCGCATTCCATGCAACAAAACGCATCAATACATACTTCTGCCCCTCTTCTAACCCTAACTCTTTATAAATAGATTTATTAGGTGTAAAGCGGTTTGGGTGCAGATAAGCCAACTCATGATAGCCGGCATATGGCACTAACTTATTTTTATCTATAGTATCAGGATAACCAGCAGTCGATACAAAAACTTTCTCCACAAAAGGCAGATATAGCTTAACTTGCTCCATATTGAATGTATCTTCAAAGTTAT
This sequence comes from Nitratifractor sp., assembly GCA_015490055.1. Classification (GTDB taxonomy): domain Bacteria; phylum Campylobacterota; class Campylobacteria; order Campylobacterales; family Sulfurovaceae; genus JAADEQ01. Next base: position 2,324 of record WFYP01000217.1, on the reverse strand, counting down.
AGCAAGGCTTTCTAAGCACAGCTGCAGCGTGAGCTACATACATTGAACCAGCCCCCATAAAAAGGTCTGGCTTAAACTTTAGGGCTGTCAAAACCTCTAAAATATCAAACTTTAAAAGTCCAAAAATTTTACCAGCTACACTTTTATAACTCTTACCAAAAGTTTTATAATCAAAACCGTAATACTCTAACAAGTAAATTTCGAACTCTTTATTACGGCAAGTAAAAAGAATTTTATGCCCATCTTTCTCCATCTCTTTAGCAAAGTTTCTAAATATATGTAAGTGTGCTGGGTGTCCAATATCAATTAAAATTCTCATCTTCCATACCTTATTTTTTTATAAATTTTTTTAGCTTTTAACTTTGCGTAATTAAAAAAGTTATCATTCCAAATCTGCATATACTGCACTCTCTCGCCACCAAACTTACGATATAGTGGCTCAACCCCAGGAAGCATAGAGCCTTCAAAATCGAAATAATCGCATCTATCGCTAAAGTATTTAATAGCTTCATAAATCATATATGTATTAGCACCTCGTGGCATCTCCTCTATATCAATACCATTTAGTAAAAAATATGCCGACTTTGGCTCATAAACAACACCTGCTACAGCAACACATTTACCCTTAAAGTATGCTCCCCAACTATGAAATGCATCTTTTTTATAGAGTGTTTCGATATACTTTTTCAATTTATCTTTCTTAAACGGCGATTTGCTACCCTGTCTTAAAAATGTCTTGTTTACCACATCCCATAAATCCTCAAATGGTATATCTTGTTTTATTGTAGCACCACTTCTTTGCCCTTTTTTTATATTGTTTTTAACAATACCTTGATGAAAGGCACTATATATATCCTCTATACTATTCTCTTTATAATTTATTCTATATGTATATCTTGTTTTTTGGGCAAAATCGTTCCAGTAAAAAGGTATCCAGTTATTAAAATTAGGGTGAAAGTAATAGTCAAAACTCTTAATTTTCTTGCACTCTTTTGCTATTAACTCCATAGCCTTATACTCTAATGATTCTCTCTTATGTTTATTGCTAGAGCCCTCTTCTAGCACTACACCTAAATACTTATCTAACATTGGGTTGGCATATGTATTTATCTCATTTTTTGCCAAAACTATGCCTGCTACAATTCTGCCTTTATACTCAACCACTAAAATAGAGTACTCAACACCTAAACTATCCAAATACCACGATTTAGAGAATATTGAGCCTTGCGGTGAAGCTTCTACAAATTCATCCCAACTGCTATATTCATCCTCTTGTAACTTTCTTAATTCCATCTTATCATCCTATTGTCATAATCAAACGAGAGCTTTGCCGGCTCATCTCCCTTTTTAAAAAATGGGAAAAACATAAACATTAAATATATAGGATAGAAAAGAATCGTCGAGGCAAAACTTGTTGCCAATATTCCAATAACTATCCAATACCAAGCTTTAAACTCGTAAATAATACTCCACTGAATAAATGTAATCGAAAGCGTAATTAATAAAAATAGCGTTCCTACAATTCCATAATGCACCATAAAATCAGATAATCCATTAACATGCGTTAGCCTAACACCACCAGCACTATATTGCGTTCTCTCAAATTTTTGATTTCCATAACCCAATATTGGTTGCTTTTTTAAATCCATCATATCGATAATTAAACTACCAAAACGCCCTAAAGATTGGTCTTTCTCATCGCTATCTTTCTCTTGAACAAATTTAACCCATTTATATCTATTGTTATACTCTTTCATAATTTTTTTCTCTAAGAAGTCGGCTTTAGTAAAGGCTATTGCCATAATTGGTACAATTACAATCGCCGAAATAATTCTATAAGATGGCGGTTTATTAAAAATATAAAATGGGAACACAGCAAAGAACACAACAGATAAAGTCGCCGTAGAGAATGTTGTTATCATCGCTATAAAATAGATAAACATATATTTATCAATTAATCTAAATCTATTCTCGATAAGTCTAAAAAACATTGCCAATGTTAAAAATGTTCCAAAACCTTTAGGCTCCCAAGCAAAGCCAGAGTTTCTAAACATTCCTTCATCATTTAAAGTAAATATCATTAAGTTTTCGTACCAATCGCCTCGGTAATCTAAAAATGGAATATTGTGATCAACTACACCAATTATACTTTTCATTAAATCATAATCGTAAAGTTGCAAAAAGTACAGAGGAATCGATATAAATGATAATACATAAACAGTTTTAGTAAAATATGGAATATACTTTTTCCAAATTATTTTAATCAAAAAGTAAGCGTGTGCAAATCTAAATAACTCTCTAAATGCACGCAAATCTACATATCC
>WFYP01000216.1 GCA_015490055.1 Nitratifractor sp. | reverse complement strand
GGGGTAAAGGTGGATAGGGGTAAAGAAGTAAAGAGGCTTGAAACTTAGCTATACTAAGCTTTTGTTTTTTCTTTGTCAGCTTTACCCCTACCCTACTTTACACCTATTTAAAAGGAAAGATTTTTTAGATGGAAAAAATAGTTTTTAAAAAATTCAAAGAATTTGGAGCAGATATAGTACTCTTTAGTGTCGCCTTATCATGGGGTACTACTTTTGTAATTGTGCAAGATGCTATCAAGGATATACCTGTTTTTGCATTTTTATTTTTACGCTTTTTTTTGAGTTTTATTCTTATGATTTCGCTATCTCTAAAATACATAAAACAATTTGATAAAACTCTTATAATCTCCGGAGTTTTTTTGGGAACTCTTTTTTTTCTAGGATATGCAACCCAAACTTATGGGCTTATCTACACAAAGTCATCCATAGTTGCTTTTATAACCGGCTTAAATGTTGTGATAGTACCCATAGTAGTTTATTGGCTTTTTAAACAAAAAGTTTACATCTTTTCCGCTATAGGAGCTGTGATAGCAGCTTTTGGATTGTGGCTTTTAACAGGTGCAGGAGGATTGGACTCTTTTGGAAAAGGTGAATTTTACTCACTACTTTGTGCAACATTTTTTGCTATTCATATAGTCTATACTGCTAAACTTTCCAAAAGATACAATATCTTTTTACTTGTAAGTATAGAGCTTTTTATAGTTGCTATGCTAAGTTTTTTTGCCTCTTTGGTAATTGATCCATTTACATTTCCAAAAGAGTACTCATACCCCCTTGTCTTAGCCCTTGTTAGTACAGTACTCTTTGCTACTGTTTATGCTCTTTTTATGCAAACCTATATGCAACAATTCACAACCCCAGCTAAAACTGCTATCATTTTTACGATGGAGCCTGCAAGTGCGGCAGTTTTTAGCTATTTTTATGCCGGAGAGGTACTAAGTACCACTCAACTTGTAGGTGCTATTATAATGATAACTGCTATGCTTATAACTGAGATAGAGACATATTGTAACTGACCTTACGCACCATATCATAAACTGAGCATGATATAGTGCATAAGGTCAGTCGCCACCTTAAAACCCTCTTAAAATCTTAATATTTTCATAGAAAATTTAGTAAATATCATAATTTCAGTATTATATCTAAAATTCTATTTTATTCCACAAGCTCTTTTATATACTTCACTACTATATTTTTGTCGGTTTTTATATAAAGAATGAGCTATTATTATCATTTTCCTCATTACTGCTATTTGAGCTTGGGCTGTTTGTTTACCGTTGGCTTTTAATCTATTGTAAAATATTTTCATCTCTTTATTATATCGAATTGATGTCATAGTCCCCATAAATAATACTCCTCTAAATAACTTAGACCCGGCTTTTGATATTTTTGCTCTTTTATGAATACTGCTACCTGAATCATATCTAGTAGGATCAAGTCCCGCTAAAGAGACTAATTGTCTTTTATTGGCGTTGGGATATTTTAAAAACATATATAAAAGTACAATAGCTCCTAATTCTCCTGCTCCTATAATAGATTTTATATTGTTATAATCATTTTTCAAATCTTTATTATTTAAGATAATATTTTTAATTTCATTGATTATCTTATCTGCTCTATCTTTAAGCAATAGTATCTCTTTTTTTAAAGATTTGATTATATAGTTATTTCCATCTTTAACTTCAATAGATTCTAAATGATTCTTAAGCATAACTTTTTGTTTGACTATAAGCTTGTAATAACTCATTAACTCTTTAATATTCTCCGTAACAAGATTTATATCAGGTATAATTATATCCTTATCCTTAGCTACAACAATAGCTTCACTAAGAGTTTTGGCATCATCAGTATCTGTCTTATTTCTATTACCGTTAGCTTTAGCAAAGCTATGAGATTGTTTAGGATTTATAGGAAATGTTTTAATGCTCTTTTTAGCACAATATCTTTTTAAAAGTTCAGAGTAGCTACCTGTCGGTTCATATACGAAAACTAAATCATTTAAAGCTTTTTTATAAAGTTTTTTAAGCTTTGAAATAAGCTTCTTTATACCCTCAAGACTATTTTGTATCTCATAGCTTAAATGAGATATAGGAATATATACAGATATAGTATCTTTTGATACATCTAAGCCTATGCTAACTTCTTTTAGTGTATAATTTTTCACGAAGAACCTCCTAAGTATTTATATTATTTAAGAGAGTTCGGTAGGGCAGGATTATTATCCTGCCTGATTATTGTAAAAAGCAATATCAGTTCTTTTTACACATATCCCAAACTAGTAATATACGATCTAGTTTTAACTTTTTGTTAATGTTTACATTGTAAAAAGATATAAAAACCGATCCGGTCGCCACTCGGGATTGTAGCGTAACTATTAGACTGACCTACAAGCTAGACACTCTTTAAGTTTAAAGCTTAAAAAGAACCGCTTTAGTTATTAAACAATATGTTACCCTACCTAGTCTCAAGCAGAATTATACTAATTTTTCTGCTTGGGGGCATGATACTAGTTAATAATTTTATCAAAAAAGAGAGTTATAGTTTGTTTGTTATCTAGTCAACCGTGAATAACCCAACAATCCCCTATTTCAAGGGATTTAAAGCACATTTTTGCTATAATAAAACTACAAAAAAACAGTAAACATATAATACAAATCTTGCAGTTTGAGGTAATAAATGGTACAAGAAAAACAAAAAGAAGTAACACTTTTTAATACTCACAAGCAGCTTATTGATATCATAAACACAAACCATCCTCTTGTTCAACTTGCAGATAGCATAGATTGGAAATCAATCGAAGAGGAACTCTCTATAATCTATCCATCCACAACAGGACATCCAAACAAACCGATTCGTTTGATGGTGGGATTACACTACCTGCGTTATATGTTCAATCTTAGTGATGAGAGTATTGTATGGGCATATATCGAAAATCCCTATTATCGTCCGAGCGAAGCGACAACTCCGCAACGAAGTGAGGACAATACTTCTGTGGAGAAAAAGTGTTTCAACATACCTTCCCTATAGATAGAAGTTCGATGAGCCACTTCAGACAAAGACTCAAAAAGAAAAAACTCTACAAACTGCTCCAAGAGACAATCAAAAGCGGCTTTAAAACAAAGATCATAAAACCTTCAAGTATAGAGTGCACCGTCATAGACTCCACTGTTCAAGAAAAAAACATCACCTATCCTACAGATGCCAAACTCTACTATAAAGCTATAGAGCTTCTATCCAAACTTGCCAAATGCCTTAATATCAAACAACGACAAAGCTATATTCGTACAGGGAAAAAACTTCTTATCAAATATTACCGCTACAACCATGCCAAACAGTTCAAACGAAAAGCCGCCACACTCAAGAAACTCAAAAACAGACTTGGTAGAGTGATACGGGAGATAGAGAGACAAGCCGAAGCAAAAAGAGTCGATCTAGATACAAAAGCACAAGAGCTACTACAACAATGCAGCGATCTCTACAAACAAAAGTGCAACTCAAAAAACAAACTCTACAGCTTCGCAGAACCGGATACCGTCTGTATCTCCAAAGGAAAGATTCATAAACGATATGAGTTTGGTAACAAATCCTCCTTTATCACTACAGCCAAAGAGTGCTTCATCCTCCATACCGATGCATATGAAGGAAATCCATACGATGGACACACACTCCCTAATGCACTCCAAACGACAAACCAATCTATGGAATTGATCATCGATAAAACAATCGACTACCTTTTTACCGATAAAGGGTACAAAGGACACGGATACGAAGGAAAAACACAAGTGCTTATCGAAACTTCAAAAAACAGGAAGAAGCACAAACTGCTCAAACGACGCTCCTCTATAGAAGCGGTCATCTCCCATACAAAACAATATCACAGACTAGGGAGGAATTTTCTAAAAGGGATAGATGGCAATCTTGCAAACACGATATTGGCAGCGTGTGGCTATAATCTCAAAAAGATCTACAACAAGTTCAAAAAGGCATTCAAAAGGATGCTTTTTTTACTCTTTTTTATGATGAGTTGGCAAAAAATTGAAATAGTGAAAGTATTACCGGTATTTTTTAGGGTGTAAGTTATTTAAAATTGAATGAAATAAAATCTTTTTTTAGGGGCTTTTGGTTTTTTTGGAGTTGTTCACGGTGGACTAATTAGCTTTGAGGCTTTACAATAGCTACAGCCCTATTTGTTATCGCAGTTTTTTATACAAATCTTTCTCATTTGTATGC
>WFYP01000215.1 GCA_015490055.1 Nitratifractor sp. | reverse complement strand
ATAACATACCTTTTATTTACTGCTTTAATTCTAGGATTGATTGGTTTACTATGGTATAAATTTGCAAAAATATCACTAGAAGAGATGACTTTTATTCAAAATATTCAAGATAATTTACATTTAGAAATAGATAAAAAAACAAAAGAGTTACAGATGCTAAATGAGAATTTAGAGAATAGAGTAGAGAAGGAAGCTGAAAAAAACAGAGCAAAAGATAAAGCACTACTAGAACAATCTCGACTAGCCCAAATGGGTGAGATGATAAGTATGATAGCCCATCAGTGGAGACAACCATTAGCTGCCATTAGTGCAGCAAGTGTTGGTTTGATGCTCAAGGCTAAACTTGATAAGTTAGATAACGATACAGCAATAATGCTAGGAGAGAAAATATCTGAGTATTCACAAGAGCTTAGCAGTACGATAGATGATTTTAGAGATTTTTTCAAACCAACTAAAGAGAAAAAAGATATAACTTTTAATCAACTTATAAAAGATGTATTTAAAATAGTAGAAGTTTCAATAAAAAATAAAAACATAGAGTTAGTAACGCAATTAGATTCTCAAGATGTTTTCAACACCTATCCAAATGAACTCAAACAAGTGCTACTAAACTTAATGAAAAATGCAGAGGATGTTCTTTTAGAAAAAGAGATAAAAAATCCAACTATCACTATCCAAACGCAAGGTAATATTTTAAAAGTGAGTGATAATGCAGGTGGCGTTCCAGATGATATTATAGGAAAAATATTTGACCCCTATTTCTCTACAAAAACAAGTAAAAATGGAACAGGTCTTGGGCTTTATATGTCTAAGACTATCATTGAAGAGCATTGTGGTGGCGAGCTTAGTGTAGAGAATAGTGATGAGGGTGCAGTTTTTACTATAAAATTACCCCTATCAATAGCAGGAGATATGAAAAATGATATATAAAGTTATACTTTTAGTAAGCATATTTACAAGTCTGCTTTTTTCGCAAGATAAATTACAAAAAGTCAGTATTCAGTTACAATGGAAACATCAATTTCAATTTGCTGGTCTTTATATGGCAAAAGAGAAAGGTTTTTACAAAAAGGTGGGTTTAGATACTCAGATACAAGAGTTTCACAATGCTATAAACACAACAAAAGATGTATTAAGTGGAAAATCCACCTTTGGAATGGCTAACCCTACTTTAATAATAGATAGGGCAAATGGTAAAAAGGCAGTTCTCCTCGCTTCTATATTTCAAACATCTCCCTATGTATTTATCAGCTTAAAATCTTCAGGAATCAAATCACTGAAAGATTTTAAGGGTAAAAAAATCATGTTCGCCAATAATATTGTAGGTTCTGCACAATTTCAAGCAATGTTTTTTAAAAACCATATAAATATTAAAGATATGCAGAGAGTAAAAGAGAGTTTCAATATAAATTCTCTTATTAATCATGAAACTGATATACAAGATTGTTATATATCCAATGAAGTATTTACACTCAAAGAGAAAAAGATTCCTTTTTATGTATGGGATCCTAAAGATTATGGATTTGATTTCTACAGTGATTTACTTTTTACCTCCCAAAAAGAGCTAAATGATCATCCAAATAGAGTTAAAAATTTTAGAGAAGCCACCCTAAAGGGTTGGAAATATGCTTTTAATCATATTGATGAAACAGTAAATCTTATCTTGAAAAAATACAATACCCAACACAAAACGAAAAAAGCTCTCATTTATGAAGCAAAAGAGTTAAAAAAATTAGCTTACTACAAAACAAATCAACTTGGTAAAATTGAAAAAGACAAAATTCAAAGAATCTATGATGTTTATAATTTACTTGGAGTTGTTCATAAGAAAATAGATTTAGATAAATTCATTTATAGCAGTGATAAAGGTAGTAATATTTTTAGTAGTGATGAGCTAAAATATCTAAAAAATAAAAAAAGCATAACTGTCTGTTTGCGCAAAGACCGTGCTCCAATAACAATAAAAAAAGGTAATACATATACAGGTGTAAGTATAGATTTTTTAAATGAGATAGTAAGGAAAACACACCTAAAAGTAAACTATATACTAAATTCTACTGCGAAAGAGTATCTCCAAAATCTAAATAATAAAAATTGTGATCTCACTGCTGTTACTCTAACAAAAAATAATAGATTTAAGATGTTAAAATCAACACTACCCTATTTAAAAGATGAAATTTCAGTTGTAACAAGAATAGATACACCCTATACTTCAAATCTCAATGAGTTAAAAGATAAAAAGTTTTTGGTACAAAAAGGGACTAAATCTCTTATAGACTATGTAAAAAAACTCTATCCAAATATAAATCTAGTAGAGACTGAAGATATAGACCTCAGTAAAATTGTAAGTGGTGAATACTATGGATATATTCATTCTTCTTATCTTTTAGTATATCAAATGTTAAAAAATTATCACAACCAGTTAAAAGTGATGACAAGAATAGGTAATCATCAAGTAGGTAGAAGTTTTGGAATCAACAAGGATGAGCCTCTTTTATTGAGTATATTTAACAAATCATTAGAAGCTATACCTACAAGCAAGAAAGAGAAAATATTAGAAAAATATAGAACTATAAAAGTTGATAATTATATAGATTATACTTTACTATGGCAAATTATAGCTGTAACATTTGTTATAATATTAATAATTTTAATCTCCAACATTAAACAAAGAAAACTTAGAGAAGAGATAGAGCAGTTAAATAATGTTTTAGAAGATAGAGTGAAAGAGGAAGTTGAAAAAAATAGAGCAAAAGATAAAATGATGCTAGAACAATCTCGATTAGCCCAAATGGGTGAGATGATAAGTATGATAGCCCATCAGTGGAGACAACCATTAGCTGCCATTAGTTCTGCAAGTATTGGTTTGATGCTCAAGGC
>WFYP01000214.1 GCA_015490055.1 Nitratifractor sp. | reverse complement strand
ACATCTCTACTCTGTTCAAAAAATTTTACTAGTTTTTTTAGTGGACTTTTATACTCTTTGTTTTCCATTAATATCGCCTTTTTTAGGTATAAAAATTGTTGGTATTTTTATTCGTTTTTTACTTTGATATGGCTTAAACTGCAAACCCCACGTCCAACCTTTCTTTTTCTGGATGAAGCATGGATTATGCTTGGACACAAAGTTTTTAAAGAGAAGATTAGAGAGTGGTTAAAAGTTTTAAGAAAAGCAAACTGTGCTGTTATTTTAGCGACTCAATCATTATCAGATGCAGCCAATTCAGGAATATTAGATGTACTACAAGAGTCATGCCCTACAAAAATACTTTTACCAAATCCAAATGCATATAATAAAGGTTCTGAACATCAATTAGGTCCTTATGATTACTATAAACAATTTGGACTTAATGACACACAAATTAGAATCATTGCTAATGCTACACCTAAAAAAGAGTACTACTATCAAAGTCCAATGGGAACCAGACTTTTTAACCTAGCATTAGGTCCTGTAGCTCTATCTTTTGTAGGGGCGAGTGGTAAGGATGATATTAAAAAGATTAGACAACTCTATAAAAAATATGGCAAAAAATGGGTTACTTATTGGTTGCATTATAGAGATGTCAAATATAAACATCTACTTTAATAACTCTAGCGTTATTAATTTAAAAAAAAGGAAGAATGTGAAAAAAATAGTGATAAACTTATTGTTTATTATCTCTTGTTCTCAACAAATTCAATCTATGAGTACAGGAAATATCTATACTGGATTTGCTTCAGAAGTAACACAATTAGCTCAATTTGCAGCTGATGGAGTTGCTTATGGATTAGATTATGCAGAACAGGTTGCACAATATGCAAAGTTAGTAGAAACATATAACAATCAATTCCAAAGTTATAAACTAATGCTCCAAAACATTACTCAACTCTCGCCTAGACAATGGAGTGAGTTTCGTCAGAGTGTTCTTGGTTTAAAACACGCACTTGAGTATGGAGAAGGAGTTAGCTATACCATGGCAAATTATAATCAACAGTTTAGTAAATTGTTTAAAGGATATAACCACTATTTAAATAAAGCTCAAAATGGAACTATTGATTTTACTGCAACATATAAACAGTTGAATAAAAGTACTCAAGATACCATTAATGGAGCTTTAAAAGCACTAAAGATACAAGCATCTGATATGATGTCAGATGAAGCTACAATGCAATATTTGCAACAAAAGAGTTTATCTGCAGTAGGACAAAAATCTGCTATACAAGTAGCCTCACAAATTGCTCTTCATCAAACTCACCAACTAAAAGAGTTACGAAACACCATTATGACTCAAATCAATTTACAGAGTGAATTTATGTTAACTCAAAATGAAAAAAAAGCTTTTCAAGAAGCAATAAGCAAAGCAAAATCAACAAAAGGTATTAAACCAATTATTGGTGATGAGACACCAATAGGATATTAAAATTTAAGGAATGACATGAAAAATTTTATTTTAACAATAACATTAACTCTATATATAGTATCAATGATTGGATGTGATACTAAAAAAAGTGTAGAGGGTAGTTATATTGTACTTAAGGAGAATAAGCCTTTTAAATCGCATTCAAAATATGTTATCGCTACACTTGGCAAAAAAAATATCTCTTTTAATCCAGGAGCAAGTGGGACGTATGAAGTCTCTAATAATAAAGTCATAGTACAAGGAAAAATATCTCATGTTTTTACAATAAAAGGAGATGACTTAGTAAGTGACAACTGGTATCTAAAAAAAAGTACAGAAAAAGAGATTAAGCTTCTACAAAAACAAGCGAAAAAAGAGAAAAAAAAGAATAAACCAATTATTGGTGATGAAAAAGCAATAGGGTATTAAAAAACGAATGAGAATTCTATTTCTTCTGATATTCCCTATTTTACTTTTTGCAGATGTCTCAACTAATAATCAAGCACAAGGGCTACTAAACATCTTTGATACAGCTAAGAGTTCTTGGATTGCAGCTATTGTACCATTTTCTCTTCGTCTATTTTGGTTATTGGTTACAATAGATTGGGTATGGACTTTTGGAATGCTACTTCTAAAGGGAACAGAAATTTCAGAAATTTTAGCCACTGTAATTCAAAAAACTCTCATAATTGGACTTTTCTTAGCTCTATTTCAATACACTACATGGCTCGATACAATTCCTCAATCTTTTGGTCAACTTGCCGACACCATTAATGCTTTACCTCAGAAAATCACACCAGATACAATACTTGAACAAGGATTTACTATTGTTGATACGGTATGGGGAAGTACCTCATGGTTTTCAAACCCTGGAGATTCCATTGGATTAATGATTGCAGGATTAGTTATTCTCTTTGCTTTTATAATTATGACGGCTATGTTTTTTACTGTAATTGTAAAGCTCTATCTTCTTATTGTTGGTGCTTATTTCATTCTTGCTCTAGGAGGACTCTCTTATACAAGAACTATTGGTATTAATGCAATAATTGCTGTATTTAAAGCAGGTCTTGAACTCTTTTTTATCAAACTTCTACTTGGCTTTTCACTAAATACAATTACAACAATGGCAGCAAATGTAGGTACAGATAATAACTCTATTATGGCAATGATTGGTATCTCTATTCTTATTGCTGCATTGGTAAGTATGGTATCTGGTCTTGCTGATTCGCTAGTAAGTGGAACACTTGGAACTAATGGTTCTCTAGCTTCTAATACCAAAGCAACCATGATGGGAGCAGGAGCAGGGGTAATAGGAGGTGCGATGGCAAGTGTAGCACAGGTTCAAAATGCAAATAATACTTCTAACAATTCTAATTTAGAAAGTGGTAACAATTCAAGTTTTGGAAACTTCATGAAAACAGGTAAACAAGCTGCTCAAACAGTTACAGCAGGTCTGGCAGGAGCTGGAGTAGGGACTATGAGTGGAGCTATTAAAGGAGCAATTGGATTTTCTCCTCTATATTCTGGTAATAAAAGTGGTACAGCCATTGGAAAACTCTTTTCAACAAATAATCAAGAGAGTTATAAATCCACCCTACAAAACGAAGCTTCAAATACAGACAACTCAAAAGATGATTTATTATCAGGCTCTATAGGAGGAGAATCCCCTAATGACAAGCAAACTAATAATGATACAAAAGAGGATAGCTCTTATATATCAGGTATTCCAAGAAGCAATACAAATGAGTAAAAGGATTTTAATTGCCTAATAACAAAACTATAAATCCATATTTAGATGGACGCAGAGAGTGGAATGAGCGATATGGGAGCTATATTAAACAGGTCAAAACTTGGAAAACTATTACATTTATCTCTCTGTTTGCAACACTATTATCTATTTTAGGATTAATCTATATTGGTTCTAAAAATAAATTGGTTCCTTATGTTGTAGAGGTAGATAAATTAGGTGCTATCCAAGCCATTAATTATGCAAAACAGAAGCATATAGACAATCAAAGAGTTATTAAATATAGTCTTGCTGACTTCATACAAAATTTTAAGACAATTTATGGTGATGCTAAAATTCAAAAAGAGATGATATTGAAGATATATCGTTATCTATCACCATCATATACTGCTTATAATGTGGTAAATAGCTACTACCAAGAGCATTCTCCTTTTGAAAGATTAACAAAAGAGCGTGTGAGGGTACAAATTAATTCTGTTGTAAAGATAAATGAAGCGACCTATCAGGTTGATTGGGAAGAGATTGTATCAGACCCAAGAGGTATAAAAATACGAACTGATAACTTTAAAGCATCAATGATAATTACACTTAATCCACCTACAACACAATCTGAAATAATGAAAAATCCTATAGGACTCTTTATAAAAGAGTTTAACTTTACAAAAATTATAAAATAAGGAGTTAGAAGTGATAAGATATATTGTTATGAGTCTATTACTGTTAAGTTCTCTATTGGTAGCTGATGATTTATTGTCTGAAAATAGTCGAAATCTTTCACAAAGAGAGTGGCACTCTATTTCTTTAGCCAAAGAGTGGCTTAATAATGGTAATAAATCTTTTAGAGGAGAAGATGGTTCAATCTCTTTTCTTTATGGGGCAACTATGCCAAGAGTCGTTGTAGCTCCTCTAAAGATTACAGATATTCAATTTGAGATTGGAGAGAAGATTAAAGATGTGCAACTAGGTGATACAACAAGATGGATAGTCTCACCATCTATATCAGGAGAAGGAGACAAACAGACCTCACATCTACTCATTAAAACTACAGATGTTGGCTTAGAGACAACACTTTTTGTCTCAACAAATAGACGTACTTATCATATGAATCTTTTTTCACGAAAGTATGAATATATGCCAATTGTTAATTTTAAGTACAGAGATAAAATTAATAAAAAGTGGGAGGCTTATAACAAACACTTTCAAGAAGAAAAAGAGAAGCAAAAACGAAATAAAAATTTAAGAGTAACATCTTTGATTTCAAAAAATATTGATAATTTAGATTTTAAATATACTATTATAGGAGATGCATCTTGGAAACCTGTGCGTGTCTATAACGATGGGGTAAAAACCTATATACAGATGCCAAATAGTATGAAATATCAAGAGGCACCAATTTTTATGGTTTTAGATAAGGGAGACAATAATCAGTTAGTCAACTATCGACTCAAGGGGAACAACTATATTGTTGATAAACTATTTAAAAAAGGTATACTAATTATAGGAGTAGGGCAAAATCAAGAAAAGGTAACAATCATAAAAAAAGATGTAGTCCAATCTAGTAGTCTATGGGGAGATGAGAGTGAAGATTATTAGAAAAATTCCATTAATAACTCTAGCGTTATTAACTTTAAATAGTTGCAGTAACCTTTTGAATGGTAAAGAAGATGAGTACTTTATCTCACAAGTCAGTTTAAACCATTTCAAACTCAATCAAACGATTACACAAGATATGATAAATTTTATAAAAAGGTATTATCTTGTCCCTAAAACTACGTTTTACTTGCAACTAGGTTCGTCAATAAATACTCACAATACAATAATAGAAGAGGCTTTACGTAATGCAGGATATGGAGTCACCTACAAAAAAAATAGAGTAGCTATCCCTTTTGCTTATAAAATAGATTTTATTGATGATAATATTATAAGGGCTACCTATAATATTGGGTTAGCTACACTAAGTCGTCTCTATAGGGTAGAGGATAACAAAGTTATTCCAATATCTGCATTTACAACTCGAGGATTGAAAAAAACTATTTATCAAAACAATACTCATAGTTCATATAATTTAAAAAAAGCTATTGTTTTAACTCCTGTTTTAAATATACGAAATAGACCTTCATTAAAGGGAAAAATTGTAGGAAAATATTATAAAGATACAATCATATATGTAGAAGAACCCATCATAAGCTCAGGAAGAAAATGGAGTAGGGTAGTTAAACAAAATCTATCAAGTAGAGATATTTCATCAAATAATAAATATGTGTCATCTCGATATATTCAATATATTCAGTAGAGTAGTTTCATGAATAGAAATTTAAATGTAAATATCTCACCTACAGGGCAAAATAGTAACGTAAATGTAAAAAAATTGAGCAAAATGCCTATGGTTATAATCTCTATTGTACTCTTGAGTATTATTCTTGGACTTGGCTATGCAACGGTAAAACGTACAGAAAAATCAAAAATGGAAAAGCACAAACAAGAGACAATTAGAAATGATGGAGAGAGTTTAGCTAGTAATTTTATCGCAAAACTCTATCAGTCACGCAAGATACAAGAGGAGCAAAAAAAGCCTCAAGAGATAAAAAAAAACGCTACCATTAATAGAAAAACAATCTAAAACCTTGATAAAGAATTCAAATCCTTTGGAGTCATCAAGTTCAAATAAAGAGCTAGAAAAGAGACTGCAAGAGGAGAAGTTGGCATTAATGAAATATAAAAAGGAACTCTACAAAACAGCACTATCTGCACCTACAAAAGTGCAATTAAAAAGCTCTAATCCCTCTTCTGTTAGAGAAGTTCCAAACTCTAATCCTCCAAGTCCATTAGATATTTATACTAAAATAGCAAAAGCCTATAAAAGTGAAAATCAAAAAAACAATCAGAGTTATTTAAATCAAAATGAGATGTTTTTAAAAGAGCAACACTCATCTTATGACTATCTTAATGTTAAAAAAACAAAACCAATGTCACCTTATGAGATGAAAGCAGGGACACTAATCCCCTCAATACTTATTACCTCAATAAACTCAGACCTCCCAGGGCCAATTAAAGCACAAGTAAGTGAAAATGTTTTTGATACTGCAACAGGTAATCATCTATTGATTCCACAGGGTTCAATGCTTTTAGGAGTATATTCATCAAATATACAATATGGTCAAAACAGAGTATTAATCGCGTTTAATCGAATTGTCTTTCCAGATGGACAGACTCTCAATATTGGAACCATGAATGGGGTTAACCAACAAGGAGTGGCAGGATTTAATGACCAAATAAATAATCACTATCTAAAAATATTTGGTTCAGCTATTTTAATGGGAGCCATCACAGGAGGTATTGCCTCAGCAGATAGAACTCAACAAAATCAATATATAGAAACCAATAGACAAAAAATGATAGGAGCATTAATCTCTGAATTAGGACAAGTAGCTCGACAAATGATACAAAAAAATATGAATATTGCTCCTACACTTGAAATAAGAGCAGGATATAAATTTAACATCTTTACAACCAAAGATATTATTCTTGAACCACTAGAGTATTAAATGAAAAAAATATTTCTTATCATACCCCTAACCTGCACGATTCTTTTAGCAGATATTTCTCAAGAGCTAACTACTTTAGCCAAAAAATATCTTGGAGGTAAATATGTTTGGGGAGGAGAGACTCCAAAAGGATTTGACTGTTCAGGATATACCCAATATATCTTTAAAAAAATAGGCATTAATTTACCACGTACTGCCTATGAACAATCTAAAATAGGAGAACGTGTAAAAGGACGTTTACATAAAGGTGACCTCCTCTTTTTTAATACTGACCCATCGAGAGCTATACCTGTAACTCATGTAGGTGTCTATTTAGAAAAAGGTAAATTCATTCATGCAGCAAGTAAAAAGAGAGGAATTATAATATCAGCTCTTAGTAAAAAGTATCAACGTACCTATTTAGGAGCAAGAAGAGTTTTACCAAAAGTTAGTAACAAAAATAAGACCATTGAACTACCAAAAAACTTTTTTATTATTTCTAAAAAAGCAATGGTAGCTCCTACAAAAGTAACATTACACTATGACCTATATAGAATCTATAAAGGTCATTATATGAGAGAATCAGAAATAAAGGAACTTAAAAAAATGGAAAAAAATAATAGAGTAAAAATTGTCAAAAAAATAGATTTAAAAAAACAACAAGAACTCCAAAA
Organism: Nitratifractor sp.; assembly: GCA_015490055.1. Classification (GTDB taxonomy): domain Bacteria; phylum Campylobacterota; class Campylobacteria; order Campylobacterales; family Sulfurovaceae; genus JAADEQ01. The sequence continues at coordinate 2,932 of WFYP01000214.1, read as the reverse complement.
AGAGATTAATCAAAAAAGAATACCATCTATACCAATAACCTATTCAGCAAAGGAGGCAGAAGAATTAGGTGCATTTGAAGAGCGAGCTTTAAGTGAAGAAGATGCAAAAGAAGCGATTGAAGAGAGTAAATAAATCATGAAAACAAGACAAGACAAAACACTATCTTATATTGATAAAGTCTCTAAAGAGATTATAGAAGCACTAGAGCAGGGTACTGCTCCTTGGATTAGACCCTGGAGTGGGTCACAAATTCAAGACAATGCTCCTTTCAATCCAATAACAGGAAAACAGTATGAAGGAATCAATTTTATAAATCTAAGTATTACAGGAATGACAATGGGTGGTGACCCTCGTTGGATGACCTTTAAACAAGCAAAATCTATCAATGCACAAGTAAGAAGAGGCGAGAAAGGAATAACCATACAATATTGGAAATTTACTAGACAAGTAGATAAGATTGATGAAGATGGGAATAAAATTTTAGATAAAAATGGTGAACCTATTAAAGAGACTATAGAGTTAACCAATCCACAAGTATTTTATGCAACTGTTTTTAATGCTTCTCAAATAGATGGACTCAATCCACTTAAAGAGGACTTAGAGATAAAAGAGATTGTTACAGAGTTTACACCAATAGAAGCAGCCGAAAAAATCTTAAATAATTCTAGTGCTAATATAACCCATGTAGGAGGAAATCGAGCCTTCTACTCACCATCAAAAGACATCATACAACTTCCTTTAAAAGAGCAGTTCCATAGTGAAATAGACTACTACTCAACAGCTCTACATGAACTTGGACACTGGACAGGTCATGAAAGTAGATTAAATCGAGATGTAAATCATCCTTTTGGTTCTATGGGATATGCAAAAGAGGAGCTAAGAGCAGAGATAGGTTCATATATGCTCTCCTCCAAAATCGGAATAGATTTTGACCCATCTCAACATTATGCTTATATTGATAGTTGGGTATCTATTTTAGAAGATAAACCAAGTGAGATATTTAAAGCTTGTAGTGATGCTTCCAAAATTGTAAATTTTATCACCAGCCTTCAAGAGGAACACAAATTAGAAACAAACAAAGAAGAGGGCATTAACAATGAATTGACTTCCAAAGAGGAGTTTTCTGATATTTTAGAAGGAGCTGTAATTCAGATGATAGATAAAGAGTTAAAATTAAATCAAATAGAGACTGCTCTTCCTGCCATAACAAAAGATATAGAGTTAGAGCAGTTAGATATGTCAATAAAAAAAGCGAAAGAGATTATTAATCATTATGATATAGACAAACCTATTCAAGAGGAGATAAAAGAGCTTATTTCCCTTCTTATAGATACCAGAGATTCATTAGAAGAATATTATAAAAAGATAGAAGATAGTAATCTATCTCAAAAAAGAGATAGGGTAGACCATGAAAAAGTTTATGAAAGAGATACATATTTAGTAGTTCCATACAGAGAAAAAGACCAAGCAAAACAAGCAGGTGCAAAGTGGGATAAATCTAAAAAATCATGGTATGCACCAAAAGGTTCACCCATTAAGAATTTTCTAAATTGGAGTTTAACCAATCAAGAAGAAAGAGTATCAACTACAACTGTTATCTCCCTTCAAGAAGCCATTGATTTATTTAAAAAAGCTTTAGAGTCTCAAGGACTAATTATGAACCAAGAGCCAATCATGGACGGTAAAATACACAGAGTACCCGTTATTGGTGATAAGAGAGGGAAAAAATCAGGTGCGTATATAGGATACACAGATGGTGTTCCTGCAGGATTTATTCAAAACCATAAAACAGGAGTAAAAGAGAATTGGAAAGCAATAGGTTATGAGTTTTCTAATGGACTTACAAAAGAAGACGTAGAGCGTCAAAAGCTTGTTAATCAGACTAAAAGACTTGAACGAGAACAAGAACAACAACAAGAACACGAAATTGCTTCAATAGAAGCACAAGAAACATTTAGAAATGCAATAGAAGCATCAAATGACCATTCCTATCTAAAATCAAAAGGCGTTAAAAATTATAATTTAAAAATAGATAACAAAGGAAATCTTCTTATGCCATTAAGAGATATAGATGGTAAACATTGGTCTAATCAAAAGATAAATGTGAACTTCAAAGGTTTTAATAAACATTCAAAAAAAGAGGGAAATTTTTTTATTATAGGAAACCAAAATCTTCATCAAGTTCAAGAATTCATTGTAGTAGAGGGGTATGCAACAGGTGCTACCATATATGAGGCTACACAAAAAACGGTTATTGTTGCTGTAGATTCAGGCAATCTTATCTCTGTAACAGAGAACTTAAATAAAAAATTTCCCAACAGTACCATTCTAATAGCAGCAGATAATGATAAACATCAAGAGTTAAAAGGAAAAGAGAATGTAGGCTATAAAAAAGCTCTTGAAGTTGCAATAAAAACACATCGAAATATCATTTACCCCTCATTTTCTAATGAAGAGATAAGAGCTAACTATTCAGATTTTAATGATTTAGCAAAATCAAAGGGGATAAAAGAAGTTAAAGCGATTATTGAAACTGCTTTGGATAAGTCTAAAAGATTACAACAAAAAGTAAGAGCCACTCAAAAAGAGTTAAATCTGTCTAATCAAAAGAGACTAAAACGAGAGCTCATTAGAAAAGATACACAAGGAATCAGGAGATAAGTATTTTCTAATAACGCTAGAGTTATTAACGTAAACCTATTTTCTTGGTTTATGCATTATGTGATTTTTTCACGTTATATATATTGAAAAGCTTATATTTAAGACAATTTAACTATTATTATAAAAATAAATGTGAAAAAGGTCTAATAATATGTTAATTAGATTAATAGTAAACAATATACTATCTTTTGGAAAAGAGCAAGAGTTTAATATGTTGCCTATGCCACGACTTAGAACGCTTAAAGAGCATAAGTATAATATAGATGGTTT
>WFYP01000213.1 GCA_015490055.1 Nitratifractor sp. | reverse complement strand
GCTTTGGCTAGCTTTTATTAAAAACTATTCACATTAAGCACCCTCTTGTGCTATTAAATGTTGTATATAGTGCGTAACTTCAGTTAATAAAACTAGCATCTCTGTCATAGCAATGAAAATAAGTATATAGTTTATCTGAAATATATTTTGCTATAATAGTTATTAGACTTCTTGTAAAACTATATATTTTGTAGGTATTAAATTTTGCTAATTAGGATTGAAGTCCTATCCAAAGCTAAGTCAAAATCCTAATTAGTAAAATATGATGTATAATAGACGATAAATACATTTATATAGTTTTGCAAGAAGTCTATTAAAAAAGTGACACACAATTAAGGGTTATAAATGCGTTTGAGAGTTTACTTTGAAGATACAGATATTGGTGGGATTGTTTATCACTCTAATTATATAAATTTTTGTGAACGGGCTCGGAGTGAGGTTTTGTTTGAGAATGGGTTGTCGCCTTTTGATGCTGAGTCTCGGAGTGGGTTTGTTGTTAAGTCTTTGAAGTGTGATTTTTTGAAATCGGCTACGCTTGGGGATTTGTTGGATGTTGAGACTAAGGTTTTATCGGTTGGTAAGGTTAAGTTTAGCCTTTTGCAAGAGATTTTTAAAGATGGGCAGAAGCTCTTTTCTATGGAGATAGAGCTTGTGAATTTAGCTAATGGCAGACCTGCTAGACTGGATGAGTATTTTGTTAAGTTGTTTGGGTGAATTAGAATTAAGAGTTAAAAGTTAAGAGTTACGAGTTACGAATTTTGGAAATATTGCTTTGCAATTTTTTTAATAAAAGCGAAGCTACATTGTTAGCTCTAAGCTTCAAGCTTTGTGCTTTATGCTTTTTATGATTGGGGTTTTTATGAAGAGAATTGTTGGTATAGATATTTTTCGTGGGCTTGCTATTGTTTTAATGGTGCTGTTTCACTTTTGTTATGATTTGAATTATTTTAAGTTTGCCCATATTCCTTTGTATAGTAGTGAATTTTGGCTTGATTTTCGCCTTGTGATTGTAAATATGTTTTTAATTACTGCTGGTATTAGTTTGGCTTTGGTGCATAGAGATGGTATTCGGTGGGGTAGTGTGAAGCATAGGGTTATAACTTTGGGCTTGGCTTGTTTGGCTATTAGTGTGGTTACTTATTTTGTATTTCCTCATACTTGGGTCTATTTTGGGGTTATTCACTTTATTTTAGTTGCTTCGATTGTTGGGCTTTTGTTTGTTAAAGCTCCTAAGCTGTCGCTTGTTTTGGCGGTTGCTATTTTGATTGGGTACTTTTTTTACAACTTTAATATGCATCCAGTTTTTCGCCAAATTGCCCCGATACTACATTTGCCAATGCAACATACCGAAGATTTAGTGCCGTTTATTCCTTGGTTTAGTGCTACTTTAATTGGTATAGCGATATTTGGTTTGGGGTGGTATAAGTGGTTTTTTGAAAATAGAGTTTTTGAAGCCGATACCCCTATTCATAAGTTTTTGGCGAATATTGGTAAGAGGTCTTTGCTGATTTATTTAATACATCAGCCAATTTTGTTTGGTTTGATGTATATTGTTTGGAGTATTCAATGAGATTTTTTGCATTATTAGCTTTACTTGCCAGTTTGGCGAACGCAAAGTTTAGTTGCCGTGTTAGCCCAATTTCTGGCGATGTAAAGAATAGGGTATTAAGTGGTGGTTCGTGGCATAAAGGGTGCCCAGTTGGCTTAGATAAACTTAGCTATATACAGTTAAAATATCGGGATTTTAAGGGCAAAGAGAGAGTAGGGGAGCTTATAGTAAATAGTGCAATCTCTAGCAAAGTCTGTAGAGTGTTTAGGGCTTTATATAATGGTAGTTACCCAATTCGACAAATGCGATTAGTAAGTGATTTTAAAGCTAATGATGATGCTTCGATGAAGGCAGATAATACATCGGCTTTTAATTGTCGTTTGATGACAGGTAGCAAAAGTAAATGGTCTAATCATAGTTACGGATTAGCTATAGATTTAAACCCATTTGAAAACCCATATATCTCTAAAAGTGGCAAAGTTAGCCCAAAAGAGGGGAGTAAATTTGCCAAAAGAGAGCATTTTAATAAAGCACTGCTTTTAAGAGATGATATAGCGGTAAAAGCCTTTTTAAACGAGGGGTTTATTTGGGGTGGAAATTGGCATAGTGTTAAAGATTATCAGCATTTTGAGTATAAATTGGCAAACAAAAAAGCTAAAAAAATTGCACCAAAGAAGCTGTTTAAAAAGTTAGATAGCGGGATGTTTTAGTTATGTCGATATTAGATACATTCTTTACAAATCCGCCCAAACTAGAGCAGTTCTTTGTGCGTAAGTTGCAACTGCCATCAAGTGGTTCGTTCGCTTTAAGTGGGGCTAGGGGTAGTGGTAAGAGTGCTTTAGTTATTGACTATTTATCTACTTTAAAGCATGAATTTTTGTATATAGATTGCCAAGACCCTATATTTATTTTGGAAGATATAGAGGATATTGAGCTCGAATATTTAATTGAAGAAGAGAATATAAAAACGGTTGTGTTAGACCACTACTTTGAGGGCTTTTTAGATAGTTTGCCAAAGGTGGAGCAGTTAATTGTAGTTTCAAGAGAGCCACTAGATATAGGTATGCCAAAGTTTACCCTCTATCCTCTCGATTTTGAAGAGTTTATTAACTTTAAAAAGACAACTACTATCGAGAGTACATTTAGTTTATATACAAAATTTGGCTCGCTTCCGCGTGTTGCAAAAAGTAGTAACCCTGCACTTAGCAGTCGTGAGCTCTTTTTTGAAAAGTTTGATGAGCAAGAGGGAAAAGTATTGCTTATTTTGGCTCTTTTTCAAGGCAAAATTGCAACTTCACACCTGATTTATAAAAGAGCTAAAGAGTACTTTAAAATATCGAAAGATTGGCTCTATAAAACTATTAAACTGTATGAAGAAGAGGGTTTATTAATACAAATTCCTACACTAGAGAAGGGTGTTGGCAATAAGTTTTTTATTTACGATTTCGCCTTTAGTAAATATTTAAATAAGCATGAACCATTTAATACAACTTTTGACTCACTCGTAGCCTTAGCGTTAATGAAATATAAAATTGAAGTAAAAGCTACAATAACTCCTTTGGGGTACTTAAATAGCGAAGATAAATTCTACCAAATAGCCCCATTTTACAATGAAAATCAAAGTTGGCAAAAGGCTCAGCGAAATTTTGGCTTCTATACAAGAAATAAAATAAAAACTGTAACTATACTAACAGTAAATGCCCATTATAATTTTAGAATAAAAGATACAAATTTTACTGCTTTGCCATTTTATGAGTGGGTAGCAGGGCTTTGAATAAGCTAAGAGCTAAGAGCCGAGAGCTTAGAGCTAATAAAGTTAGTATTGATTTAAATTAGGATATTATTGTGGGCACCTTCAATGCCATCGTATAATACAAAACCCCAAAGAAATAAAAAGTTTGACAATGTAAAAAATATGTTAAACTAAGGGGTGCTAAAG
>WFYP01000212.1 GCA_015490055.1 Nitratifractor sp. | reverse complement strand
CCCCTATTTTTTATAGTACCAGCTGGAAATATAGAACTTAAATTTGAAATACTTTTATAGAGTAGTTGTCTATTTAAGTCGAGTGCTTCTATCTTTTTGTCGTTAAGTTCTATTTTCATTTCATAATCGGCATCGCCTCTAATATCTATTGTTCCTAAATCTTTAAAATTGCTAAGGCGACTTTTTAGCTTTTTAGCAGCCTTTAGCAATTTATCTTTGCTTACATTACCAGATACTGCAATTAAAAGTAGTGGAAACTGATAAACCACTCTCTTAGCTATTGGCTCATTCATATCACTTGGAAGGTCTCGTTTAGTATTTGCTATAACATCTTTTACATCATTTAAAACTAATTGTAAATTACTTCCCTCTTTAACATCTAAACTAATGCTAAACATACCATTTCTAATTAAAGAACTTATATCGCTAATATTATCTACACTTTTTAAATCATCTTCTATACCTTGTACTGCCATTTTATCTAGTATGTCAGCACTAGCTCCAGGGTAGCCACCAGTTATAGATATTTTATCTAAATTTGATGGTGGAAAAATCTCTTTAGGAATTTCTCTGTAAGCAAATAGTGCCAATATTAGCATTAAAATAAATAGTATATGATTTAAAATTGCTTTATCAACAGCAAATGCTATTATCTTTTTTATCAATATATATCCTCTGTATTTATATTTTTAAATAACTCTTTTGTACCTTTTTTCTTACTTTTTCTTACTGCTTTACTCTCTGTCTGTTTTTCAGGTTTATCTTCTTTTTTTACACTTTCATTATTAGAAGTGGCTTTTATTATTTCTGGTTGTTTATATGCAAATAGTGGGTCTGATATAGTGTTTTTATATTTAAGCTTCTCTATTTTTAATTCTAAAATATTTTTTTCTTCTTTAAGTGCACTAATTTTAGTAGCTATCTTTTGAATATCTCTACTTGTATAATATGTCTCATTTGCTAAATATACTTTAAACATTGCAAGTATTGCTACTATAAGCATTATAAAAATGGGTTTAGAGTAACTTTTTTCTTCTGTTTCCATACTTAATCCTTAAATTTAAATACTCTTAACTTTGCGCTTCGACTACGAGGATTTGCTTTTATCTCATCTTTTGTAGCAATAATAGGTTTCCTGTAAAGTTCTTTGCCTAAATTATTACTGTTTCCACACATACAACGCATAGTCTCTGGTGGGCATATACAACTCTTTGCCCATTTTCTAAAACGCTGTTTTATAAGCCTATCTTCTAAAGAGTGAAATGTAATTAAAGAGATAATAGCTCCTTTTGGTTTTTTCTCTTCAAGTATATCTAAAAGTGAAGTAATCTCTTCTAACTCTTGGTTTACCTCTATTCTAATTGCTTGGAAAACTAAGGTAGCTGGGTGTATTTTGCCCTTATTGTAAACCACACTTGATACTATATCTGCTAACTCAATATTGCTCTCTATAGGTTTATTTGCTCTATATTGTACAATTTTTTGAGCAACTTTTTTAGCCTCTCTAACCTCTCCATACTCTCGAATAATCTTTTCTAATTTATCTTGTGAGTAACTGTTTACAACATCTTTTGCACTAAATGGATTGCTTTGATCCATACGCATATCTAAAAGTTTACTATCGAATCTAAAGCCTCTATCTTCTTTATCTAACTGCAAAGAAGATACTCCAAAATCTGCTAATAGTGCAGTTACAGAGTTAAAGTCTATATCTTTTAATCTACTAGAGAAGCTACCTTTTAAAAATTGGACTCTATCTTTAAATGGTTCTAACTTATTTTTACTAAAGTTTAAAGCTTCATCATCTCTATCTATACCTATCAAAGATAGATGCTTATATCTTTTTAAAATTTCAAAAGAGTGCCCAGCATAACCTAGAGTGCAATCTATAAAAGTTCCCTCTTTTGTATTATCGAAGCTTTTTAAGACTTCATCTAAAAGCACTGGTATATGTGGCGATTTGTCTCTATTTTTCACTATTATCTCTTTTTTATTGTTATAATACCAAAAATAGAGTTAGAAGATGATATTGAAGTTAAAATCTTTATTGCTATACTTAGTTTACAAAAATAGTTTACAGTTGTCAAAAAAAAGTAAATTTTGTAAACTAGATATGATATTATAAGATATAAGAGACCTAATATATGTTATTATTATAGGGTAAAGTAATATTATATTTATTTACAAAAAATTGTCTATATTGTTAAAAAAGGTGAAAAATGGATTCAAAAGAGATAAAAAATAGATTAGAGATTATAAAATTAGCTGCTACTATTGGAGATTCTGATACCATAGTTTTACAAACATCTCATTTAAAATCTTAAGAAAATAAAAAAATTGATGAAATTATACTTCTTTTAAATAGTAAAAACTATAGACAAGCTATATATTTAATAAAATCTTTTTTTGATGATAATGATATTTTAGATAACGATATTATAGATATAGACAATGATGGCACAGAAAAAGTTTTAGGTGTGGAAGATATGCTTAGAATGAGTCCTTTAGCAAAAGAAACCATTAAAGAGTATAAGAGTTCAGCTTATACTCAGGATGATTTAGAAGCTTTTGCTAAAAATATTGAAGTTCCTATTGCAGATGAGTATGAAAAAGCTGATAAAAATAAGAAATCATACGAAGAAAAATTTATTGAAATTCAAGAAAAACAGCCAGAAGATGCCAAACCTATAGAGTTAAAAGAGATTAAGACCGAAGGTGAATCTAATGAGTTCGATAATGCAATAGAGAGTGCTAACCAAGATACGCCACTAGATGAAATTAGTGCAGAAGTTTTAAATGGTAAAGAGAAAGCTAAAAGAACAAATGTGTTTTCAAAATATAAAACACTTCGTTCAAAATTTGCAAAAAAAGAGAAGCCTCATGAGAGTAAAAAATCTGACAATAGTGATTTAAAAGCAGATACTGAAAAAGTAGAAAATTCGACTCCTGAGTTAAAAGTCAATGATAATATTCAAGAGAAAGTAAATTATAATATTACTGAAGATAGTGATAAAAAGAGTGAACAAAGTAAAATAAAAAAAGAGAGCTTTGATGATATATATCCACCTATCCCTCATATTGAACAAAAATTTAGACAAGCATTTGTATTGTATCCACCAAGTAAAGAGAGTGAAGTTTGGATAGAAGAAGTTATAAAATTCTTAAAGCATGTATCATCAAATAGTTATACTGATAATGATGTTAAAAGTTTTCTAGATGAGTATAAATTTTATTTAGATAAAGGTGATATTGCGCGTGCTGCACAAGTACTTTTATTAGCTGCTGCAACAGATTCAAAATATGCAAAATTTATTTTAGCAAGAGAATTATTTAATGGTAGGGTATTAAAAAGAGATTTAAAAAAGTCTTATACAGCTATGAAAAATTTAGCAAGCAAGCATTATCCAGATGCATTTTGTGATTTAGCACAGTTTTATGAATATGGTATTGGTGTACCAAAAGATAAAAAAACAGCCTTAAAATTATACGAAAAGGCTTTTGAATTGGGAGTTAATAGAGCAACTAAACATATAAATAGAATCAAAGAATCTGGTGGATTTTTATCTTCTTTCTTTAAATAAAGAGATTAATAGTAATTAAGGATATGTATAATAATAAGTGATATCCTTACTTAACTGAAGTTACTTAAGTCTCTCGATTGCTTCATAGGCTATTTCAAATACTTTATCTAACTCATTATATGTTATTACATATGGTGGCATAAAATATATTGTATTTCCTAGTGGTCTTAGTAATACACCTTTTTGTAAAGCATATTTGTAAACTTGTAAGCCTATTCTATCATTTGGCGTATACCCTTTAATTGTTAGTGCAGAAACCATTCCAGTTTGTCTTATATTATCTACATTTTTTAACTTTTTAAAACGCTCTAGTTTCTTTAATATATATTTTGATTTTTCTCTATTTTTTTCGATAATATTATTTTTTTCAAATATATCTAAAGTAGCAAGTGCTGCACTACATGCTAATGGATTACCTGTATAACTATGTGAATGCAAAAAAGCTTTATGTTCGCTATAATCACAGTAAAATGCATTATATACTTTATTTGTAGTTAAAACTACAGATAGTGGTAAATACCCACCAGTTAAACCTTTAGAGAGTAGCATAAAATCTGGAATTATATTGGCTTGCTCACAAGCAAACATTGTACCTGTTCTTCCAAAACCAGTCATAATTTCATCTGCTATTAAGTGAACATTGTACTTTTTTGTTAATTCTCTAGCACCTTTTAGGTAATCTGGACTATACATATGCATATTTCCTGCACCTTGAATAAGAGGTTCAATAATAAATGCAGATATTTTATTACCCTCTTTTTGTAGAATTTTTTCTAAAGCCAAAAGAGCTATATTGGTAGCTTTATTAGATTTATCTATTGGCACAGGGGTTTGTATATTTTTTATAAGTAATGGTTTGTAAGTATCTTTGTATAACTCTACATCGCCTACACTAAGTGCACCTATAGTTTCTCCATGATAGCTATTTGTAAGAGAAAGAAAAACATCTTTTTGTAAACCTATATTTTTAAAGTAATGATAACTCATTTTTAAAGCTATCTCTACAGCACTAGAACCATTATCAGCAAAAAATACCTTTTCTAATTTAGTAGGAGAGATTGCAACTAATTTATTTGCTAAGTCAACTGCTGGTTTATGTGTAAAACCTGCTAATATAACATGCTCTAATGTCTCTAATTGCTCTTTAACTTTAGAGTTTATGTAATCATTTGAATGACCAAATAGATTAACCCACCAACTACTTATTGCATCTATATATTTATTACCATCAAAATCATATAGATAAACACCTTTTGCACTTTTGATAGGGATAATAGGTAAAAATTCATGGTCTTTCATTTGTGTGCAAGGATGCCAAATTGTTTTTAAATCCAACTCTTCTAAAGTACGGTTTTTCATAATTACTACTTTTTTATAATTATACATATAGTTTCATTAAATGATAATAC
>WFYP01000211.1 GCA_015490055.1 Nitratifractor sp. | reverse complement strand
GTATTAAGTTATCTAAAATTAGAAGATAAAGATTTTAAATCTGCTAAATTATACTATAAACAGGCATTAGATATTTATCAAAAACTTTTTAATAAAAATAGGAGTAATTTACATAAGGTCTATTTAATTGAGATGGAGAGATTGATTGCTAAGATAGAAGAGAATAAAGGAGAAGTATATATTGCTAAGAGGCACTATAAAAAAGCTATTCGCTCCTATAAAAAATTAAATCAACCAAGTCATTTAAAATATAATTTAGATATTGCTAACACACTTAATGATTTAGCTCTATTAGATTTAGAAAATAAACCTATAGAAGCAGGAATAGAGCTTCATGAAGCTATTAATTTGGCTAAAAAAAGTTTAAAAATAGACTATCGCTTGGTTCAACAAACTTTAGCTAAAAGTTATGCCTATAGAAGCTATTTAGCTTTTTTAGAAGAAGATAGAGAGAGTGCCTCGCGATTTTATAGGATGAGTAGAGTGCGATTGCTATCGCACCAATAAAAACCAAAGATTCAAAAAAATTAATTGTTAATGTGGTGCGATAGCAATCGCACCCTACACCAATGCTTCTTTTAAAACATCTTCTATCTTTGAGACAGCAATAATTTCAATCGCCTCTTTTACATCGCTTGGAATATCCTCTAAATCATGCTCATAGTTCTTCCGTGGAATAAGAGCCTTAGTTACTCCTGCTTTATACGCTGCTATGAGCTTCTCTTTTAGTCCACCAATAGGTAGAACTTTTCCTGTAAGGGTTAGCTCTCCTGTCATGGCAATTTTATTGTCTACTTTTTGTTCAGATAATATTGACGCAATGGCAACAGCCATAGTAATTCCTGCACTTGGTCCATCTTTTGGGGTAGCACCTTCAGGGACGTGAATATGTAGGTCAAATCGTTTGTAGATTTCACTGGCTTCAATAGTCTCATAAGTCTCTTTATCTTTTAGAGGTATGAGATTTTTATCAATAGTTAGAGAGCCATTTTCTATTAGGCTTTTAACAACTGAAAAGGCTATATGTGCTGACTCTTTCATAACATCTCCAAGGCTACCTGTGAGTTTAACAGAGCCTTTTCCTTTGAGTTTAATGGCTTCTATTTTAAGTACATCTCCACCTACTGATGTCCATGCTAGACCATTAACTACACCAATAAGAGGTTTTTTGTCAATATTTGATATTTCAAATACCTTTTTATTTGCAAATTCGGGTATGTCTTTAATTTTAATCTTTATTTTTTCTAGCTCATCGTTTAAAAGTAGTTTGGTAGCCACTTTACGCATTATTCCTGCAATTTTACGGCGTAAACCTCTTACCCCTGCTTCTCTTGTATATTCGTCAATAAGTAGTTTTAGAGCTTTATCTGTTATCTCAAATTCATCGTTATTGAGTGCGTGTTTCTTTAACTCTTGAGGAATAAGGTACTGTTTTGCAATCTCTAACTTTTGATTTGGAGTGTAGGAACTAACTTCAATAAACTCCATACGGTCACGAAGTGGAGCAGGTATCTGTCCTACATCATTGGCAGTTGCAATGAAGATGGCTTTGCTTAGGTCAATATCAAAGTTTAGGTAGTAGTCACGGTACTCTTTGTTCTGTTCTGGGTCTAAGATTTCTAAAAGAACAGCTGTTGGGTCACCACGGTTTCCTCTTCCTACTTTGTCGATTTCATCTAATACCACTACTGGATTCATACTTTTAGCTGTAATAAACCCTTGTACTAAACGCCCAGGCATTGCACCCACATAAGTTCTACGATGTCCTCTTAGTTCATTGACATCTTCTAAGCCACCAAGGGCAATACGCACTAAAGGACGGTCAAGTGCTTTAGCAATAGAGTTTGCAAGTGAAGTTTTACCGACTCCTGGAGGTCCATAGAAACATAAAATAGTTCCTGCACTTCCATCTAGGGTAATCTCTCTTTGTTCGGCTAATTGTCGCACTGAAAAGAACTCTACAATTCTCTCTTTTGGCTCTTCTAATGAAAAGTGGTCAAGGTCTAGTCGCTTTTGTACATTGTTTACATGAAGTGCTTTGTTAGTTAGTTTGCCAAATGGTAGCTCAAAAACCCACTCTAAATAGGTTTGGATTTGTGAGGCATCAGCAGACTCTGGGTGCATTCGTGCAAAACGTTCTAGCTGTTTGCTTATCTCTTTAAAGGTATC
>WFYP01000210.1 GCA_015490055.1 Nitratifractor sp. | reverse complement strand
TATAAATAGTACATCTAATAATGATTTAAATATAACTTTTAATAAAAAATACTTTGTAGATAGTAATTTAACAGCTGGCAAAGCAAAGTTTGTAGGATACTTTAATTTTAATAGAACATATAATAATCCTGTTAATCCATTTAAATTACATTTAGGAGATTTTAAAGCTAATAGTATCTTAGATAGTAGCAGTGTAGATTTAATAAATAATCATATTCCAAAAGGCTTTAACAAATTAGATACAAACAAAACTGTTTACTATGCAAAAGCAAAACCGCAAAGCGATTTTTATGATGATATTACAGGCAATAGTGTAAAAACACCAATGATGATTGCACTATTTTGTAATGAAAAGTTAGATATTTGTAGTAATTATGGTATTGATACCAATAATGCAATTACAAATGAATATGATTGGTGGACAAATACTTTACATAATGCTACCAATGGAGAAGGAGATATTCTTATTAATTCTGATGATACATCTAAAGCAACTATTAATATAACAGATATAAATAGTTTTACTAAAGGTATTAATAAAAACTTAACTGTTAGTGCTGTATCAGGGGTACCTAGACCATTTACAGTACATATAATACCAACACAAACAATGAAAGATAAATATCCATATCTACTATTTAATCAGTCTCAAGATGTAGCTCCTACCTCTTTAGAAGGAGTAACATTTGTTAATCCTACTTCAGCATGGTCAGGAGAAGGTCAAACTGGTAATGCTATAGATGTAAATCAAAGTAGTGGTAGAAAAACTAATAAAGTAGATTGGTAAAGGAATAATATGAGAAAAGGTATAGCTTTAATAGAGTTGATATTTGCAATAGTAGTTATTGCAATTACACTCTTATCAGTTCCAAATTTAATGCAACAAACAAGCAAAGCATCTAACCAAGTAGTAACACAAGAGTCAATCTCTTCTGCTGCTTCACAAATAAATATGATAATGTCTCTATTTTGGGATGAAAACGCAACTAACCCTAAATATAACAACCCTGTATTAGTGGTTAAACAATCAAATCCAAGCTTAATTGATGCTAATATCACTATGGGTGGTATGAGTTATTCTATATCAAGAAGATTAGGCTCTCCGAAATCTTCGCCAAGAAGATTTGCAGTAAATATAAATGGAAAAAAACTTACTGCAACACCAGCAACAAAATTAGGTATTGATATTAATGATGCTGGTGAAATGGATGATGTAGATGATTATAATGGTGCAACATCTAAATTACAAGATTTTAATAATACAAGTATAATAAATGGTGATTATAAAGATACATCTATCGATATGAATACAACTGTATATTATATAGATGATAATCCTACAAATTTTCCCCCAATGTATAAAGGTAATTCTATAACTTTTAATGACCCTTTTAATCCTGCAAAAATCACTAATAAATCTACAAATATAAAAGCTATACAAATAAAATTAACAAGTACAAACAATAAAGATTTAGGAACTGTTACACTAAAAGCATTCTCTTGTAATATCGGAAGTAGCAAACTTAAGGAGAGAACATTTTGAAACGAGCATTTACTATCATAGAGTTAATATTTACTATGGTTATATTAGGCATAGTAGCTTCGATTGCATCTGGCTTAATTGCTAAAACTTATATAGGTTATAATAGAGCTAATGCCATAAATAGAGCCAATATGCAAGTAGAGTTAGCCATAACACAAATAGCGAACAGATTAAGTTATGCAATAGGTGGAACTGTTGTTAAAAGACAAAGTGCAAATAATACAAATTTAGCAGCCATAGATGTAGCTCCTGAAAATTATAATGTATTAGAGTGGATAGGCTGGGATAAAGATGGCTTTAATGCAAGTCGTGATGCTACAACATCAAGAAAACCAGGTTGGAGTGGTTTTTGCGATATTAAAGCAAGCAGTGTAAATCAAATAGTAACTCCTGGTTCAGATTTAAGTTTTGCTAATACTGTTTTAAGAAAATTATCAGCAGGTTTAGCTAGATTTGATAATACTAAAAAGGATGTAGCAATATTCTTCCCTGGTAATTATGACTATACAAATGTTGGATATAATGGTAATGCATCTGGTGTAAGAATTATATCTAGTTTTACTGCACCAAATAAACTAAACTTAATAGCTCAAGCTCATGGTAGAATTACTGAACACTACAAACTAGCTTGGAGTGCATATGCTGTTGTACCTGTAGATATTAACGCTACAGGAGATGATACATTTAATTTACAGCTAAGATACAACTTTAGACCTTGGAAAGGCAAAGATTACAATAGTGCTACTGGCGTAAAAAAACATATATTAGCAAAGCATATAACAGTATTTAAAACTTATGCTACACAAAACAGGGTTCATATAAAACTGTGTGCAAAAGAGAGAATTGGGCTAGATAAAAATAGTACAATCTCTGTATGTAAAGAGAAGGTGGTATTCAAATGAGAAAATTTAGAGATGGTTTTTCTATGTTAGTAGCAATATTTGTAATAATGTTACTATCTTTAGTAGCTAGCTACATATTTTTTGCAAGTAATTCTACAACTAAAGCAGGTACAATACAGTACCAAGGAGACCAAGCTAAACTATACGCAAGAAGCTTTACTGAATATGCTATACTAGCAGCATCAGGTAACGATAGAACTATGCCAGGTAATTGCATAAGTACTATTACATCTAATATTGGAAATAATCCAGCCAATGGACAAGGTTATCAAATTACAGTTAATTTAACATATATTGGCAATCAAAAATATATACAATTTTGTACAAATAAAGCTGCTGTACTTTCAAATAGTGATACAGACACACTCTCTGTTATAGTAGATGTATATGTTAGATATAAAGATTATCAAAGAGTATCTGCATCTACTACACCAGCCTCAGTACCTTGGATAACATACCATAGAAGGAGTTTACAAAAACTATGAGAAAACATAACGCATTTACAATGATAGAATTAATAATAATTATTGTTGTTATCGGAATTTTAGCAACATATACTGTACCAAGAATGCATAGAAATAATAGATTAGAAGCTATGCAATATATTCTAAATATGGTACGATACACCCAAAACTTAGCACTGCACGATAATAAACAAAATGATACAAATACATCATGGCAAAAAGCCTACTGGAGATTTTCTGTAAACAGATGTAGTGGTAGCAGTGATATATATCTATATATAGGAAGTGATGCAAATTATAATGGTTCAATAGATACAAATGAAGTCGTATTAGATCCTTCGAATGGTAAACCTATGTTTGGTAATGGTTATAAAAATTGTTCTCCTACTAATAATTATGGAAATGCTTATAGCACTAATAGTTTCATAAAGAGTAAATTTGGAATAACAAATTTTAAATTTGCAGGATGTGGATTTGGAACTACACAATATTTAGGTTTTGATAATTTTGGAAGAGTATATAGAAAATTTGGTTCAAGTACACGACCTGATTATAGTAGCTATTCATCATCTAAAGATTGTACTATAGAGTTCGAATTTGGCAATTCTAATGAAAGTAACTTTACTATACATGTAGTGCCAGAGACTGGCTATGCATATGTAGCAGAGAAGCCTAACCTTTAATCTAAATCTACGCCGTCCCAAAATTCGTCGTAGCTAAGGTTAATTTGGGCGTTCTCTTTCTCGATAGTATCTTTTAGTAACTTCTCTTGAGTAGAGGCAAAGTACTCTTCGAGTGCCTCTTCTATAATTTTATCGACACTCTTATTTAGCATTTGGCTAAATGCCTCTAAGTTTTTTATAGTTTCTGCTTTTAATTTAAATTGCATTATAAATAGACTAAGCTAAGTTTGTATAAACTTTGTGTACATCATCATCTTCTTCTAACTTCTCAATGAGTGCTTCTATCTCATCTAGTTGCTCATCGTTTAACTCTACAGTACTATTAGGTATAAACTCTAAGTTTGCAGACTTTATCTCTATACCGTGTTCTTCTATAGCTTTAGATAGTTCGCCAAACGATTTAAACTCTCCATAAACTCTAATAATAGCTTTATCTTCTGCATTCTCTTGAGGCTCAACATCCTCTTCTATCTCTTCTAAACCGTAATCTATAAGCTCTAACTCTAACTCTTCTAAATCTATATCATCGCTCTTATCGAATACAAATACTGCTTTTCTAGTAAACATAAAATTAAGTGCACCAGAAGTTAGCATCTCGGCATTACCTTTTTTAAGTATAGCTCTAACATTTGCAACTGTTCTTGTATTGTTATCTGTAGCACACTCTACAATCATCTGCACACCGTGTGGTGCTTTAGCTTCATATGTAATCTCTTTAATATCAGCAGTATCTTTACTAAATGCTCTTTTTATAGCCGCTTCTATATTATCTTTTGGCATATTTTGAGCTTTAGCATTCATAATAGCAGTTCTAAGTTTAGAGTTCATATCTGGGTCAGGAGAACCACCCTCTTTTGCAGCCATTGTTATAATTTTACCAAGTTTAGGGAAAAGTCTAGACATTGTTCCCCATCTCTTCATTTTGGCAGCTTTTCTATATTCAAACGCTCTACCCATTCTATTCTCCTAAAAGTTTTATGTAATTATAGTACAAGATTATAAAATATCATCTTTTAATCTATTAAAAGCATCTTTTAAATTACTAATTGTGGCTTTACCTGTTAAATCTTTATAGTAGCTATATCTTATTTTAAAGCCTTTACGAACTTCTAAAGTTATAAAAGCAGATGGAAAATTACTATTTACTTTACTTGAAACATTATATGGACTATGACAAACTATATCAGATTTATATGATAATGTTAGCTTATTTGGGCAATTTTTGCTAAATTTATATAGTTTGGATAATTCTAAATCTAATGTGCTGTTAGACTCTGGAGTATAAGATATACATGTAAGCTTTTTGTTTTTTAATGATTTATCATAATAGTTTACTTGTGAGCCATCATTACAAGCAGATAAGATAATAGATACAATAAAAAGAGTAAATAATTTATAAATAGTAAATTTACTCATTCTACCTCTAAAGACGCTCTGGACGCTCATCTTTAAATGCTCTCTTTTCTGCCTCTTTAAGTAACTCTATTGCACCATCTTCTATCATTAAATTAGCTAACTTTTCACCTAAATTAGAGTATTCGTTTACTGTAGAGTTTAACTCTTTAGTCAATATTTTAGTACCATCAGGGTAGCCTATTAATGCCTTTACCTCTACTCTATCACCATTAACTTTAGCATTTACAGCAACAGGTGCAGAGCACCCTGCTCCAATTTTAGATACAAAGTCACGCTCTACTTTTGTACAGATAAATGTCTCTTTATCGTTTAGTGCATTTGCTACTTCATCTAAGAAACTATTGTTATCTAAAATTTCGATTCCTAATGCAGCTTGCCCCATTGGTGGGAGCATAAAATCTAGCTTTTGAGTATATGGAATATTTTTAATTAAATCTAATCTTTTAAGCCCAATATATGCTAAAATTATAGCATCGTACTGACCCTCTTTTAACTTTCTAAGGCGTGTATTTACATTGCCTCTTAAATCTTTTACTACCAAATCTGGGCGTTTTGCTAAAAGTTGCATTCGGCGTCTAAGACTTGTAGTACCTACAACTGCACCTTTTGGCAAAGAGTCAAAACTTTCATATTTATGCGATAAAAAAAGGTCGCTCTGGTCTGCTCTTTTAGTTACAGCAGCAAGTTTAAGACCATCTGGAATAAAAGTAGGTACATCTTTTAAAGAGTGTACAGCCAAATTCGCCCTGCCCTCTAGCATTGCATCTTCTAACTCTTTTGTAAAATGCCCTTTGCCACCAATTAGTGCTAATGGTTTATCTAAAATAACATCGCCACAGCTTGTCATCTTATTTATCTCTACCTCTACATCGCTAAAGAGCTCTTTTATTCTATCCTGAATATGGTACGCTTGCCAAAGAGCCAGTTGGCTCTCTCTTGTTGCTATAACTACTTTTTTCACTTATCTATTTCTTTTCAATTAATTTTTTATACCCCATAGTCTCTGGGTCAAATTTACCATCTACATAAACAGTTGGCGTACCTCTTAACATAATTCTTGTACCTTTATCTTTATCTGACTTTACATCATCTTTAATATCTTGTTTATCTATATCTGCTTTCGATACATTAATATTAAACTGTTTCTTAACAGCTTGTAAAACTTTATCTTCATTAGTTTCACCTAATGGTACATTTAATGTGTACATTTTCATAGCATCTTCCATTTTACCCTCTTTTTGTAAAACTTCCATAACTCTTGTTAAAACGCCAGACACTGGATGAATTCTAGTTAATGGCATATGGTAATAATACAAAGCAAAATCATTTGGATGTGCTTTTACATCATTATAAATTGTTGGAACATATTTTCTACAAAATGGGCACATAGGGTCTGAAAATACTACTAATTTATGCTTAGCGTCTTTTTTACCAGCAATTAAGTGAGCATCATTAAAGTAACTACTATCCATTTTAGGACGAAGGTTTTTACCAACAGCCTTATGTGTTTTGTAATTATAAAGATTAGTAGTAACTAAACCCTCTTTATCATTTACATATAATGTTTCTGGATATTTATCTGCTTTATTTTTAATAGACAAATTCATCAAAAACATATAAGCTTGCCAACCCTTAGCATCTTTTAAATCTTTCTTTTCAAGTAACTCTACACCATTTACTTTTATTTGTGGGTTTTTAATAAAATCGTTTTTTATATAATCTTCTAAATTAAAATTAGCGTTTGAAGCTAATGTTGTCGCTAGAATCGCTGTCGATAATTTCAACATCAATGACATCGTCATCTCCTTTTTTATATTTTATATTTTCGTTCGGTGTTATTTTAGCAAACATTCTTAAATAAATTGTGTAACCAAGCAGTATAATACCTAAAATATCACTAAAAACACCAGGAATTATTAAAAGTATAGCACCAAGCATATAAGAAATAGCAGCATTTTGTGCACTTATTATATTGAATTTTTTAGACCCTATATTGTTAAAGCTATCCATTATTGCATATGGAGATAGTTTAAGTAGTAAAGCACCAAGCATAGAGGTAGCTATAACCCAGACAACACTCCAACCAAAGCCAATAGTAATGCCAAGTTTAATAGATGCCAAAAGTTCAATTATAAAATAAACTACAAGTACAAGCATTTATGCTAAATATCCTCTAATTTTATCAGCTACTTCATCTACTGCAACTTCCTCTTTTTCAAGAGTTTTTCTATTTAC
>WFYP01000209.1 GCA_015490055.1 Nitratifractor sp. | reverse complement strand
TCTAAAATTCTATAACTTCCCACAGGTGTTTTAAAATCACCTTGAGCTAATTTACGACCAGAGTTTGAACCTAAAGATACAGGGAAAGTTTTAATTACATTTCCATTTTTATAGATGTACATCTTATGCTCACTCTTATTTACAACAATTTTATCTGCTGCTCTTGTGGCATCAAAAATTGCATCTGGCTTACCTTGGCAATCTGCACTTGTGTAGTATCCGCCAGTTACACCGGTTGGAGCTGAAGGAGCACAACCGCTAATTATAAAAGCACCTATAGCAAAAAATGAAGCTAATAATATTTTTTTCATATAAAAACCTTTGAAATTTTAACCATATTGTATCGAAAAGTTATAAAAAAGAGAAGTAAGATATGTAGGTTTTAAGGGTATAAAACCCTTAAAAATTATGCGTTGGCAGCAGTTTTTGCAGCTTCGATAGCCTCTTCGTAGTTAGGCTCGCTAGTAATTTCTGGAACAACTTGCTTATAAGCAACTTTACCATCTTTACCAACAACGAAAATAACTCTAGCTAACACACCAGCAAGTGGTCCATCTTCTAAAAGAACACCATAAGCGTTACCGAAATCTTTGTTTCTGAAGTCTGAACATACTTTAATATTATCAATTCCAGCTGCTCCACACCATCTTGCTGCTGCAAAAGGTAAGTCCATAGATACTGTAACAACTTCTACACCATCAAGTGCTGCTGCCTCTTGATTAAATCTTCTAGTCTCTGCATCGCAAACACCAGTGTCTAGTGAAGGTACAGCAATTACTAACTGAACTTTACCCTCTCCACCAACTTTTTCATCTTGTAGCATTGGGTCACAATTTACTACTGTTACCTCTGGAGCTTTATCTCCTACATTTACTTCGTTACCTGCTAGGTTACATACAATGTCATTTTTAAATGTTACTGTTGCCATTTTTAATTCCTTAAAATATAATTTTTTACCACTCTTTAGTGATGTTAAACGAAGTATAACTTAAATCGGATGAAATTACTCTTATTTAAGAATAAAAGTCTAATTTTTCTCTATTTTTTTAGTTTTGTTACAATTTGGTACATTATGGCTGATGGTTAATAGTTAATAGTTGATGGTTGATAGTTAATAGTTTTTAAGAAGATGCATAAAGCTTTATGCTTTATGCTTTGGGCTTTATGCTTACTTGCCTTTTGCCTCTTCTAAGTGTTTTTTTGTAGGATAAATAAATACTTCTTTTCTGAAAATACTAATTTTCTTTTTATCATCAACTGCATATGCGTTTATAATAATTGGTATAGAAACATCCTCTTTTGCATCTTTTGCTAAAGGTTTAATAGCTTTTAATACAATAACTTTCTTTCTTTTCCCTCTAGCTGCAATTCTAAATGGCTCATCTGGTGTAATAATTTTAATATTTTTATTATTTACACTAAAGTAATATTTATGGTTTTTGATATCTGTATTTTGGAATAGACCTAAATAACTATTTTCTACAGTACCATCTGATAATACTTTATAAGGTCTTACCTCTTTGTTTAAGTTTAACAACATTCCCTCTTTTTTACTACCCATTACAAACATAGCAACAAGAACAGCTGTTAATACACCAACATAACCAAGTATTTTTGGTCTAAAGTATCTTGTTTTACCAGCATGCTTTTCTGTTTCTCTTTCACTTGACCACTGAACAAGGCTCGGTTTACCAAGTTTGCCCATAACAACTGTACAAGCATCAACACACTCTAAACAGTTAATACATTCTAGCTGAAGACCTTTTCTAATATCGATATGAGTAGGACAAACCCTTACACAACTTTCACAAGCTGTACACTCTGCCTCAGGTCCATTAACAGCTTGTACCTCTTTTTGGCTATTAACAACTTTGTGTTTCTCTTCTCCATGCCCTTCATAAATTTTACCACCACGAATTGGGTCGTAAACTGCCATAATTGTATCTTCGTCAAATAGAACAGATTGAACACGGCTATATGGACAAATGTATATACAAAAATTCTCTTTAATAAATACAACATCTGCAATTAAAAATGCTGCAACACCAAGAACGAAACCAATCATTACTGTATGGTTAGCCGGGTCAGCTAAATATTTAAAGAAATCTTCTGGTGGAACAAAATACCACATAAAGTCAGAAGCTGCAACAAGTGCAAGTACAGACCAAATAAGAATTGCTATACCCTCTTTGATTTTATTCTCAGTTTTACTAAAGTCTGGGTCTTTTTGTTTATTTTTAATATTTTTTCTAATGCCTAAAAGTTTTGTCTCTAATAAATCACGATATAAAACTCTAAATATAGTTTGAGGACAAGCCCATCCACACCAAGCACGCCCTGCAAATGCAGTAAGTGCAAATATTCCTAAGAAAAGCATCATTAGCAAGAATGGCATAATATATAACTCTTGCATATCGAATCTAATGAACATAAAATGCAGCTGCTTATGGTCAAAGTTTAATAGGAAAAAGTGGTTTCCATTTACTCTAATCCATGGTAATACAAGTGCAATAATTGTTACTGTAATATACATCCAGTATCTTTTTATTCTATAAGGTATCCAACCTTTTAAATAACCTTTTTTCTCTTTCGACATCTCTTTATCCTTTTTGTGTATTACTGTTATTATACTATACTTTTAGTTAATACATAAGCAATTCTTACAATTTATATAACTAAAAGTAATGAGTAATATAACTTAACTGTATAGATACTACTAATTGTATAGCTTTTTACTTAAAAAAAGGTATAATTACGGAATAAATTAAAAAACTTTTTGTATCTTTAACTCATATGATACACTAATATAAAGGCAAGTTATGAACCTAACGCATTTAGACGAAAACGATAGACCTAAAATGGTAGATGTATCTATTAAAGATGATACAACAAGAGTGGCAACTGCAAGTGGGACTATTACCGTAACTCAAGAGGCATACGATGCAGTTGTCGAAAATCGAGCAAAAAAAGGTCCAGTTTTACAAACAGCAGTAATCGCCGCAATACAAGGTGCAAAAAAAACTAGCGAATTGATACCTATGTGTCATCCATTAATGCTAACTTCTGTTAAAATAGATGTTGCGGAGTTGCCAGAGTTGCCTGGCTTTAAACTAAGTGCAACTGCAAAATTAGTAGGCAAAACTGGCGTAGAGATGGAAGCCCTAACAGCAGTTAGCACAGGTTTACTAACAATATACGATATGTTAAAAGCAATCGATAAGGGTATGGTAATAGGTCCAATTCAATTAGAAGAAAAAAGTGGCGGTAAAAGTGGAGATTTTAGAAGAGCTAATTAGGTGTTAGATGTTAGTGATTAGTGGGTAGTGTAGGGGCAGACCTATGTGTCTGCCCGCATACTTAAATAGCCATTAACCTACCACTCACACCCACGCCCACACCAAAAAAGAAAGGAGCAAATATGATACTAGACAATAAAACAGAAGAAAAACCAGAAATAAACTACCCAACAAAATGGGGTTTTAAAGTAATAGGGAAAGATAAAGATAAAGTAGAGCAAGCTGTAAAAGAGGTAATGGGCGATAAAGAACACACTTGTAAATTTAGTAATAGTTCAAAAAAAGGTAATTTTCATAGTTACTCAGCAGAGTGTATAGTAGATACGGAAGAGGAGCGTGATAAATTATATAAAACTTTTGGCGAACATAATGATGTGGATTATGTTTTGTAAAAAAATTTAAAATTATGGTCTGGATGGGTAGATTTTTCAATGCCTTAATAAGGTATTGAATTATTATATTAATTTTCTCTCTATCCATCTCATTACAATAAAACCAAGTATTGCTGATAAAATTATATTTATAATTATTAATTTTAAATCAGAATCAGTAGGCATTACAAGTAAATCTTGTCCTAATTTTTTAGAGCTGTATAGATTTAAAAAAGTAAAAATGTGGTCTATTATCCAATAGATAATATAGACCACAACATTGTAAATTATAAATTTAGAAAATCCACCCATTATAGTGTTTCGTAAACCTCTACACTTGGGCGTCCTGCGAACCAATCTCTTGGTGGCATATTTTCGTGCGATTTTTTGAATGCTTCGCTTTGTGTGTAAGCGACAAAACTTTGCATATCTTCCCAAGTTGTCTCGATTGCAAAAGTATTATTCTCGCCCATATGCGGAATAGTTTGTGGAGCTAACAGTTTCATATCTATAAAACCATCTTGCTTATCTATCTCATGCTTTGTTACAGCTGTTTTTAAATGCTCGCTATATTCACTTTTAAACTCATCTTTAATTGGGAATTTTGTTAAAACTATTACCATTTTGTATCCTTTTTTTTGTTGGCTATTTTACTCTTTAATTATTAAAAGAATATAAATTCTCAATGCAATATAGGTTGCAAAGTTTTTTCTTATATTACTATAGACTTCCGATATTAAAACAAAAAGGACGATTATGTTAATAAAAAAAGAGGCTGCTAAAATACTATTAGCACTACACAAAAGTGATGATAAAACCATCAATATTGAGAAACTTAACAATGAAGATATAGAGACATTAAACCTAAGTGGATTGGTGCGTTTTCCTATCCCGGCAAAGATTGAGTTAAGTTATGGTGGAGAAATTGTTGCAGATGCTCTTGCAAGAGTTACTGAGAGTATTAACTTTGATGAGCAAGATGAAAACTTTAAAGTAATTAGCTCTAAAATAATCGCTATGATTGATGCTGCAAAAAGAAACAAAAATAAAACAACTTCTGTAAGTCAAGATGAACTTGCAAAAAGAGGCTTTGCAAATGATAAGCAAGAGCTTACTCAAGAGGCATTGGATGTATACGAAGCTTATAATATTATCGCTCCAGAGCTATCTATAGATGCAGAGCTAGCAGAGTATATTAGAAAATCGCCAATGGGTCCAACAGATGCACACTACCTAAGCCCAGATGGCAATAGCAAAGATATGCTAGAGGCAATGCGTATTATTGCTTACTCTCTACCAAATGGTGACTATTATGCATTTACAGAGCTTGGACAAGCTGTAAGAAACGCCTTAACATATGGTGGATTTGCTAGCGAAGGAGCAGTACTAGATACATCTATTTTAGCAAATTTAGCAAAAGTAGCAGATGGAGAAGAGGTAGATTTAGATGCACTTGTAGAGTTAGAGACTCTTGGTTACCTAATAGATACAGATGAGTTATCTACCGCTGGAGAGTATGCACTAGAGGCATATAGAATCTTTAGCGATAAGATAGATAAGCCACTAAAGAGCTTTGCAATCGAAAAAGAAGAGGTAGAAACTCTTAAAGCTATAGATAAAATTTGGAATGTTAATACAAAAAGTAACCCAGAAGAGACTCCAACTTTTGATGAGTTAAAAAGAGAGTTAGTAGATAGAAAAATTGCAGAGTATAAAAAAGTTATAGAGAAGTATGGTCGCCGTTTAGATGAACTTCCTAAGAAAAAGCAAGAGATAGCTAAGCAATTTGGCGAAGTAAAAGATAAAGTTAAATGGTTTGAAGATAACTTCGATTTAAGAAGTTACCTATATTCACTAGAAGCGTTTGGTTTAATAACTGAAGGTGTTGATGATAACGGCAAAGAGGTATATTTTGTTACAGAAGATGGCAAAAGAGTACTGCAAGATCAAAGCGATGAGAGAGCTATTCACTCATGGAGTCTTAAAACACTTACATTGGCAAATAAAATGTTTAGCTCTCCAAACAAAGAGTGGGTATTAGAGGCAAGAAAAGAGAGAGTGCTTGGAAACTTTGAAGCAAGCAAATCTGGACTTCTATACGAAGAGTTAGCAAGCCATAAAAAGATGCCATTTATAAATAAATACGAAATGGAAATCTTTAAAAAATTGCCAAGTAGCGGTATGACAATCGAAGAGCTTTTAAACACTACTGACTCAGAAGATGAGAGAGTAAAAATAGAAGAGGCACTAGATAAAATAGAAGCAAAAGGTTTTATAGAAGTTTTAGCCGATAAACACATTGTAGAGACTGAGTTTGGTAGAGTTATGGATGAAGCTATGAGTGCAGTTCCAAGTGGATTTGGTGCACCAATAAACCCAACTATCTACCGTGTAGTTAAAGCTATTGCTGATACAGGAAGTATGTATGTAAAAGAGAAAAAAATTAGAATACTTCCAAAAAATATAAAAGAGGCTATTAAAAAGAGTGGCTTAAGCCCAGAGAGCTTTGACAAAGCATACATAGCTGCAAGAGAAGCAAAATATTTAGGCAAAAACAGCGTAAACGAAGCAGGTATTAAAATGCTAGAAGCAGTAGATGCTTTAAATAGCTAAAGGCTCAAAGAATATTTATAGAGAGCCATATGCTCTCTATAAATTTAGGGCACCTCTAAAAATAGGTGTCCTTTAGCAATCTTACTTACACTTACTTCATTAAATCAGTAAACTTCTCTTTCATACTCTTATCGCTAATCAAAGAGACACTAGCATTTACAGTTTTGTTGTGAGAAAACACAAAATCTGCTCCAGATGCTGACTGATGACACGATATACATCCAATTGGCATTCCCTTTAGCTAATCGACAAGCTAAGTACCTGACCATAATAAATAACATATTTTAATGAAAAGCTTTTGCCTTAGATTTGTACTTAGAGATACGAAGTACTAGCCTTAGCTAATTCGAGTATATCTAAGTGCAAAGATGAGGCAAAAGCTTTTCACCCTATGGGCGATAAGAAAAAGGCACATCTACTGCGTTAGATTTTCTTGA
>WFYP01000208.1 GCA_015490055.1 Nitratifractor sp. | reverse complement strand
GCCATACAACGGCAGATACCGTGCGCCCCGCTTTGCAAATTTTAAAAACAAAAAAAGATTTTTTTGTCTCAAGCATTTTTTTAATGTCTATGGATACCAATGTGCTGATTTTCGGAGATTGTGCAATAAACCGCGACCCAAGCCCAAAAGAATTAGCGCGCATTGCTATTGATGCTTACGAAAATGCACTTAAATTCGGTATTTTACCACGGGTTGCCATGCTCTCTTATTCAAGCGGAAATTCCGGCAGTGGCGAAGATGTAGAGAAGGTAAGAAAAGCGGTAGAGATTGTTAAAAAATTAAGACCCGATATTTTAATAGACGGCCCTATGCAGTATGACGCGGCAGTCGATAAAGAGGTGGCAAAAAGAAAACTTCCAAATTCAAAAGTAGCAGGCAGGGCGACTGTTTTTATCTTTCCCGATTTAGATACCGGAAATATTACTTACAAAGCGGTGCAAAGAAGCAGCGGTGCAGTTGCAATAGGTCCTATTTTGCAGGGGCTTGCAAAACCGGTAAACGATTTAAGCAGAGGCGCAACGGTTGAGGATATTATCAATACAATAGCAGTTACGGCAATCCAGGCACAGGAGGAGAAATGAAAATTTTGGTACTAAACAGCGGAAGCTCTTCTATAAAATACAAAGTTTTCGATTACAACAGTTTAAAAGAGCTTTTAAACGGAGAAGAAGAAAATATCACAGAACATCTACAAGCAGTTAAAAAGCTTGTAGATAAACTCTTTGGCAGTGGCATTATAAGTAATATCAACGAAATAAAAGCAGTCGGGCACAGAGTTGTGCATGGTGGGAATTTTTTTACTACTCCAACGCTTATTACTAAAGATGTTATAGAAAAAATAGAAGAACTATGCTCTTTAGCCCCTTTGCACAACCCTGCAAACCTTGCCGGCATAAAAGCAATTCAAAAACATTTGCCAAACACTCCCCAAGTTGCCGTGTTTGATACCAGCTTTCATACAACAATGCCAAAAGTTGCAAAGATATACCCTTTGCCGTTTGAATATTACGAAAAATTACAAATAAAAAGATATGGTTTCCATGGAATATCGCATAAATATTTAGCCCAGAAAGGGGCGGAAATTTTAGGCAAAGATATAAAAGAGTTAAATTTTATTACACTCCATTTAGGCGGTGGTTGCAGTGCCTGTGCTGTTAAAGGCGGCAAAAGCATAGAGACATCTATGGGCTTTACACCTTTAGAAGGCTTAATGATGGGAAGTCGATGTGGTGATATAGATAGCTCAATAATTTTTTATTTAAAAAAAGAGTTAAATTTAAGCGATTCAGAGTTAGAAGAGATTTTAAACAAAGAAAGTGGATTTAAAGGCATTTACGGAACCAGCAATGTAAAAGAGATAGAAGAAAACTGCTTAAAAGAAGACCCCCAAGCCAAACTTGCAATAGAGATGTTTTTACACCGAATTTATAAATATATCGGAAGCTACTTAATACTTTTAGAAAGAGTGGACGCCATAATTATAAGTGGTGGTATAGGTGAACATAGTAAACTGATAAAAGAATTAATAGAAGAAAAAATAAGAAAATTCAACTTAAAACTACTGCAAATTAAAACAGATGAAGAGTTGCAAATTGCAAAAGAGATTAAAGCGTTGCTTTAAGCCAACTCTTCTAAAAGCTCTGCAATTTTTTTAGCTCCATCTGAAGATATTTCGCTCATTAACTTTATACTAATATCTTCTAAATCAGTATTATCTAATATCTCTAAAACCTTATTTTCATCTAGCTCATTTTCTCTAAACATAAAGGCTAAGCCTTCGTCTGCTAAGTATTTTGCATTGTAGTATTGATGGTCGCCTGCTGCGTATGGGTATGGTACAAAAAGTGTTGGTAAGCCGTTTGCTACTAGCTCCCATAGGGTTGAAGCTCCAGCTCTTGCTATTGCAAAGTCTGCCTCTTGCATAATTTGTGGCATCTTTTTTGTAAAGCCAAAGACTTCGGCTTTAATACCTAGTTTTTCATACTCTACTTTTACACTCTCTAAGTTTCTCTCGCCTGCTTGGTGGTAGATTTTTATGCCTCTTTTTGCTAGCTCTGGTGCTATTTTTAGGGCAAATTCATTTACCGCTTTTGCACCTTGTGAGCCACCGCTTATTAGTATAGTTTTTAACTCTTTTCTAACTCTTGCAGTGTCAAAAAATACTTTTTTAGTTGCGTATGCTTTAATTGGCGAATTGGCATCGTATGAAGAGATAAAATATTTTGCAAATGGTTTTAATATTTTATTTAATGTACCAACTGCTGCATTTTGTTCGTGAATTACAAGTGGTATCCCCATAGTTATAGCTGCAAAAGATGCAGGAGCAGCAGAGTAACCACCAACGCTAAATACTACTTTTGCACCACTCTCTTTTAAAATTTTTCTAGCAACTACAACTTGCTTTGCCACACCCCAAAGGGCAAATATTTTACCAATTTTACCCTTATCTACTACACTACCAGACTCTAAAAAATACTTTTTGCTAAAAGTGTTATCATCTTCAAACCAAGCTCTATCTTGCCCTTTTACAGAACCTATGTATATTTTTTCGCTAGTAATATGCTCTTTTACAGCATCTACAATAGCTAAGTGTCCGCCAGTTCCGCCACCTGTTAAAACTATGCTCATTTTTCAACCTTTTTAGATAACATTAGCACCATTCCAATAGCTAAAGATGTAGCAATTAATTGCGACCCACCATAACTAAAAAGTGGTACAGCAATACCCTTAATTGGTATTAAACCAGAGATTCCATACGCATTAATAATAAAGCTTAAAAACATTGTAATGCCAACGCCATATACAAAAAATCTTTCACCTAAATCGTGTAGTTTAGAACCTATATAAAAGATTCTATAGAGAATGTACATAAATAAAAAAACCAAAGTCAATAAACCCAAAAAGCCAAGTTCTTCACTTAATCCCGACATTATAAAGTCGGTATTAACTTCACTTAAAAAGCCTAATTTATATTGTCCTGCTCCTAAGCCCTGCCCTATTAAACCACCATTTTCTATTGCATATGTTGAGTTTATAATATGCAGAGGTACTGTTGTATCGTGTATCTTCATACTATCTGGTAAAAAAGGTATGCTATCTTGGATACCAACCCACCAACCTTTAAATCTAGCAACTCTATGCGGTGCAAATTTGATTAAGGCAATAAAGAGTAAAACAAACATTATCCCTATTCCTGCAAAAAACTTTTTTGACCTACCAGAAAGCAATAGAAGTGCCATTAATGTACCTGATAGAACAACAACTTGCCCCATATCTTTTTGTCCTACTGCAATTATTCCAACTGCAATTATTAATAACATAAAATATGGTAGAGTCATTATAAACTCTTTAAATGCTCCTTTAGTAGCATTTAACTCTTTTACTTTTCTAGCTAACGACCAAGATATAAAAAATACAAAACCATATTTAAAAAATTCTGTTGGAGCTATTGAGAAACCGCCTATTTTTATCCACCGTTTTGCTCCAAGAACTGCTTTTACCAATGTATCTGGTAAAAAAAGCATTAAAAATATTGCTAAAAAAGAGCCTATAAAAAGTAACCATCCAAGAGGTTTAAAAACATTATATACATTTAATTTTGCAACTATACTCATTACTAGTATTGCAATTATAATGGAGATAAG
>WFYP01000207.1 GCA_015490055.1 Nitratifractor sp. | reverse complement strand
ATATTGTCATACCTTTCTACACAACTTAAATAAGAAAAAAAATAGTAAAATACGAGAAAAGACTATGAATAAAAGATTAAAAAAAGACACGAGAAGTTAGTAAGAAACGAAATGAACATAAAACATAAACACCAGAGTGGAATGAATTTAGTGTTAGAAACAGAGGGATGGAGCCAAACCCAAGCATCATGGCGATTTTATAACAATGTAGATGTAAGGATACCCTCCCTTAATGACCCAATAATAGAAGAAGTGGTAGAGCAGAGTAATAAAAGAGCAGGGAAATATATTTTGGTAGCCTACGATTGGTCTCATTTGGATTATAGGAAGCATACAAAAAAGCAAGAGCTTATAATAAAGAAGAAAAAAGGGAATGCAAAGCAAATAGGGTATGATTTACAAAGTTCATTAGCAATGGATGAGAAAGGTAATCCGTTAGGAGCATTAGCCCAAAACTTGGCAACTGATGGGAATATATATTCAACATATGATAACAATATAGATAAGAGTTTAACTCATTTAGAGGAGTTGGTGAAAAGAACAGGGTATGTAAGAGAGAACTATAATATTGAAAAAGAGTTAGTTGATATTATTGATAGAGAAGGAGATAGCGTAGCCTTGATGAGAGAGTAGTACCCAAAGAAGTAAAAGCTACAACTATTGGCACTTGGTATTACCATAGATGGAAGATAGAGAGTTATTTTAAACTTCTTAAATTTTCAGGGTTTAATCTTGAAAGTTGGCAACAAGAGACCCCAATAGCTCTATTTAGAAGACTTCTTGTGGTCTCTTATGCAACTTTGTTTGTTTGGAAAATTGAGCGTTCAGAAGATAAACATGCTCCTGTTGTTAGAAAGTTCTTAGTTCAACTATCAGGACGGCTTATTGAGAAGAAAAAGGAGTATACAACTCCTGCTCTTTTAGCAGGTCTTTGGGTCTTTATGAAGATGATGAATATTTTAGCTATTTACGATGTTGAGGCTCTTTTCAACTTTAAAGAGCAGATTGGGGATATGATGGGAATGGAGATTTGAGTTGTGTAGAAAGGTATGAATATATCATTAATAAGGCTCTTAAGCAACGATGTATCTTCTCTATCTCCAAATATCTTTTTAAAGCCAAAGTCCGTAAAAGGGTTAATATATTTCTCATGTATACACATGGCTTCTCCTTTAATTTTTTTCTTTTGAGTATAGCGTAGTTGTTGTTGGGTTTTGTTAATGACTTTTAGAACTGAAATAAGATGGTTACAAATTACTTTATATTTGTGACTCAACCCCCTCTTTCACCTGATGCCTAACAATATACGAAACTCCAGCACTACTCAACCCTAAATATCTTGCAATTTCACTCTGCTTATACCCATCTGTCACAGCCTCTAAAATTTTACTATTTCTCTCTTGTAATGTTTGATAATTACCAAAATGTTCATCTAAACTCTTTTGTTTTAGCCTTACAATATCTTGCTCTTGTTGTTGATAAACAATCTTTTGAAAGGCATCAATAAGTCGGTACTCACTCTCACTAACACTTTTATTTAGCATAGCCCAAACCTCTTCTTTTAAAAGAAGAGACGCTTTAAATAGTTCTATATACCTATCCTCTAAAATCAAAGAGGAACTCGCCCAACCATACTCTCCAATCACTTTATTTATTTTTGCTTTAATTGGGTTTTGCTCAATATATCGAAAGAGTACAGATAAATACTTATCATCATAAACAAACCAATT
The DNA here is from genome assembly GCA_015490055.1 of Nitratifractor sp. GTDB lineage: Bacteria > Campylobacterota > Campylobacteria > Campylobacterales > Sulfurovaceae > JAADEQ01. Next base: position 959 of record WFYP01000207.1, on the reverse strand, counting down.
TTTAAATCGTCCTTGCCACAGTGGACCAACTCGATTGTATTTTTTATTGAAATATTGAGCATAAGGGGCATTGATTTGTCGCACCAGTAAAGAGAGGTTCCGATGTTTGGTCTCAATTAGTAGATGATAGTGATTGTTCATCAAACATACAGCATGTAGTGTAAAATCATATCGTTCTTTAGAAATAGCTATAAGCTCTAAAAACTTTTCATAATCTTCATCTTCTATAAAAATATCTCCTCGTGCAACCCCACGATTGACAATATGGTGAAAGCCCTCTTTTTCTACTCTTGGTCTTCTTGCCATATTACAAAACCCTAATATTTGTTATAGAAAAATCTTTAAATTTTTTAAAGCCACTATCAAATGTAATTAATTCACTACTATTGTAATAGTTACTAAAACAGATATGATACACATCAAAAGAGTCTTTAAAAACAGATTTTTTCTCTAAAAGATTAATTATTGTGTCACTTATATCAGGTGAGGGGTATTTATATTTTGATAAAAATCGTAAGTTTTCAATAATATTCTTTTCTTCTTCTTTCAATTTTTTTGCTACAAAAGCAAATTCATATAATATAAGTTCTGATACAAGTAATTTTTTCTGAATAACAGCATCTTTTAAAATTTTTTGAGAGATAGATTTTTGTTCTTGATTATCTACATTCTTGCAAAAAGCATAAATATATACATTAGTATCGAGATATATCATCTATCATCTCATTTGTATCTATAGCATTTTCTTTTGTAACTATAATTTTATTATTAGATTGTTCAAAAAGTCTATTTAATGTATTTAAATCATTATGATTATCTTTTTCTTGTTTTCTATTATCATTTATTATCAATAAATCTTCAATAATATTTAATTTTATGTTATTAAGACTATTTAGTAAAGATAAAATGGTTTCAATATAATTATTATCTACTTTAAATTGTATCGTTTGCATCATGAC
>WFYP01000206.1 GCA_015490055.1 Nitratifractor sp. | reverse complement strand
TTACCAAATAGTATTAGGGTTACTTGCGTATCTATATTTTCTAGCAAATGTTTAATAAATGGTTTCCACATCTTTATGTGGTAGTTACTTCGCTCTTTGCTTTCGAATATTAAAGCCGTGTTCAGAAGTAGTACACCATTTTTCTCGAAGTTATCTTTTAACTCGTAAATAGAGTTGATTAAGCTACTTTTATCTATCTTTGCTATTGCCTCTTTACTTGTATTATCTCTATCTAAAAGCCCTTTGGCTACTAATGCCATTTTTGTAAAATTTCGTAAACTTGTAGCACGGTTTACTGCTTTGCTTAAGCCATTTTCGCTAAAAATTGACTCTACGGCTCCATCTATAAAGGCGTAGCCTATGGCACTTGCTTCGCGTGGGTATGGGTCTTGACCAAATAGGATATATTTTACATCTCTCTTTGGCAGAGTTTTAAAAGCACTAAATAGCCTGCCATTGCTTGGTATATACTCTTCGCTTAAAATATACTCTAAATAGTTACTATCTAACTTTAATAGTGCCTCTACTAAAATAGTGTGCCACGATTCGTGAGCTTTCTCTTTTACAAACTCTTCTACTCTATTTTTCATCTTTAATCCATTATTTGGTCAGTAAACCGACCCTACATAACCATAAACCATTAACCATAAACCATTAACCATCTGCCATTAACCATTAACTAAAGCAACATCTAGCGTAACTAAAATAAAGAATATAAAACCTAAATATCCATTTACCGTAAAGAAGGCTCTATCTATTTTTGTAAAATCTTTTCTGACTAAGTAGTGCTCGTAACTTAGCATAACTGCACCAATTATTACAGCCAATAGTGCCAGCCAATGCAAGTTGGCAAGTCGAACAAATATATACCAACAAATTATAGTAATTGTATGAAAAAGTGCAGCTAATAGCAGTGTGTTTTTAGCTCCAAGTTTTGATGGAATAGAATGGAGATTATTTTTAATATCAAACTCCATATCTTGTAAGCTATATAGTAAATCAAAGCCTGCTACCCAAAATGTAACGCCAATACTTAGCACAACTACCCAGCTTGGAATATCGCCCAAAACTGCTACTGCACCAGCTATTGGAGCTAAACCTAAAGAGATGCCTAAAACTATGTGGGCTAAGGCACTAAAGCGTTTAAAAACTGTGTAAATTCCGAGTATAAAGAGAATTGGCAAAGCTAGTTTAAATGCTAAAGAGTTTATAAAGTAAGCAACAGTTACAAATACAATAGCATTAATTGCAATAAATAGTCGCATCTGATTTAGGCTAACTCTACCATCAACAGATGGGCGATTTTTTGTGCGTGGGTTTAGAGCATCTACATCTCTATCGAGGTATCTATTTACACCCATTGCGAAGTTTCTTGCACTAATGGCTGCTAAAGCCCCTAAAATTAGCAGTTTAAAGCCAAACCAACCGTGTGCTGCTACAACCATTGCAACAAATATAAATGGAAACGAAAATATAGTATGCTCAAATACTACAAGCTCGCTAAAATCTTTAAGTTTTTGCTTAAAACTCATGGGTGAGGAATCTTAATTTTAGAGTTTAGAGACCAAGCAATTACGCCAGTTAATATTGCAATAATCCAAGGGCTAGAGATTACGCCAAAACTATGCAATAGATAAAGTACCCAAAGCAAAATTGCCCCAAGTGGGGTTGGAACGCCTATGAAGTGCTTGCTAACACTGCCTGCATCTGTATATAGGTTAAACTCTACAAGGCGTCTTAAACCACTAATAATATAGTAAATAAAAACCAAACCTATAAGAAATATTGCAAAGCCACTTGTTAAATTTAGTGAGTAAAACAGTAAAAATGCTGGCATAATAACAAAACTTAAAAAGTCTGCGAAGCTATCTAACTGCACACCAAATTCGGTAGATAGATTATGCTTTCTTGCAATTTTACCATCTAAAATATCTAAGCCCCCTGCAATCCACGCTAGTATAATAGCCGGCAAAAACATATGCTGAGTTACAAAATACATAGCCATAACACCGCACGCCACATTGGCAAATGTTACAGAGTTGGCTAAGTTGAATCGATTGTTTGGATCCATTAGGTTCATTTGTATCCTTTTTTGTTTTTGAAATTATACCACATTAATAAGGATATGATATTATTTCACTATGAAACATAATATATTTGCAATAGTTGGTCCAACTGCTTCTGGTAAGAGCGATTTAGCACTTGAGCTAGCACAAAAACTTAACTCTGTTATTCTGTCGGTTGATTCGCTTGCTGTTTATAAAGAGATAGATATAGCCTCTGCAAAGCCAAGCAAGCAAGAGTTAGCAACGGTTAAACACTTTGGTATTGACGAGCTATATCCAGATGAGAAATTTAGTGTAATAGAGTTTTTAGAACACTTTAAAAAGGCAAAAAATTATGCTAAAGTGCATAACAAAGGCTTAATAATTGTTGGAGGTACAAGCTTTTACTTAAAAGTTTTAAGCCAAGGTATTAGCAATTTACCAAAAATCGAGCCAAGTGTTAAGTTAGAGGTTCAAGAGATTATGGCAAATTTAGAAGAGGCTTATAAGTTTTTAAAATCTATAGATTTAGAGTATGCAAGCAAAATTAAAAGTAACGACAGGTACCGAATAGAAAAAGCCATAGAGATTTACAAAGCTACAAATATGCCACCTAGCCAATACTTTAAGGCAAACCCACCAAAGCCAATAGTACCAAATTTGCCAATTTACGAAATTGCAATTAATCGAGATATTTTAAGAGAAAGAATAGCTATAAGAACTTCTAAAATGTTAGAGATGGGCTTAATAGACGAAGTTGCCTATTTAGAGAAAAAATATACAAGAGAGCCACAATCTATGGGAGCTATTGGTATAAAAGAGGTGCTAGATTACTTAGATGGAGTCTATAGTAAAAAAGAGTTAAAAGATAAAATCGCTACAAATACAGCAAGGCTAGCTAAAAGGCAAGTAACATTTAATAAATCTCAGTTGAGTATTGAGTTTAGTGGGAGTGTGGAAGAGATTAAGGCTTTACTTTAACACCACCAAAAGAGAGTGTTCCATTTAAATCTCTTTTAAGAGCTTTCTCTTTAACAAAATTGCAATATCTTGGATATCCATCGCTACTTGTTTTTAAATTTATTGTTACATTACCATCATTTAAATTACCCATATTGATAACTGCACACTTAACTAAATTACAATTAACACTATTATTATCCTCTTGCTGAGAAGAGGTATAACTTGAAGCTATATCTTGAACACAATTAGTTATATTATTTAATTCTGTTACCATTTTTGCATCATCTCTTGTAGCGCTAAGTTTTGGAATTGCAATTACAGCTAAAATACCAATAATAACAATTACAAAAATTAGTTCTATCATGGTAAATGCAGTTTTCATAATTTTACCTTTATTAGTTTAGTATGAATATGGTATTTATATAGAAAAGATTGAAGATACAAAAGCAATGCTCCTCTTAAGTAGAAGAGCATTGATAAAATTACATTTTAATTTTAGAACCACCAAATATTTTATAGTTATTTGCATTTGCAGCACCATTAGTTATAGTATTCTTTTGTACTGCTCTAGCCCAAGCACCATCAGTTGGATTATTACAATAATTAACACCAGCATCTGGACCATTATTTACGATTGTAACATTACCATCAGTTGTATTGCTATCACCTACTTGGAAACATTTTAAATTTTTACAAGCACTTGAAGTATTATCTTCTGCACCTTGAGCTGTATAAGCCGCTCCATCATCATTTAAACAAGTAGAAAGATTTTGTAACTCTGTTACAACTTTTGCATCATCTCTTGTTGCATTTAATTTAGGAATAGCGATAACTGCTAAAATACCGATAATAACGATCACGAAGATCAACTCGATCATAGTAAAACCATGTCTCATGTTTGTTTGTTTCATTGTTTGTCCTTTTACATATTTTTTTGACAGTGTTATTGTAACCATTAAATGGTTATACAATTCTTAAAAAATAATTTTTTTGACATTTTTTTTCAAACTTTTTTAACTCTCTATATCTTTTATAATATTTTCTATCTCTTTATCGTAGTTATATGCTTTTGCTGCCAAACGCAGGTAGGCGGTAAATAGAGCCTCTACAGAGTTGTCTCTGCTAAAGTCAATTCCAGACTTCTCTAAATCTGCTTTTATAAATTCGTAAAAGTCATTATCTAACTTTTTTGCCTTTATTCTTAAACCTTTTATGCTAATTGTTAAGTCCATTTTAATCCTTTTTTAAGTTTTTAATCTAATAACTCTTCTATATTTTCTAAGATATTCTCTATTTCAATATCTTTCTCTTCTATCTCTTGCTTTAATCTCTCTATCTCTTCTTCTAACTGAGTTACATCTTGAGTATTACCATCGCTACAGTTTTCTAGCTTTGCTTTTAACTCTTCGTTCTC
>WFYP01000205.1 GCA_015490055.1 Nitratifractor sp. | reverse complement strand
AGATGTGTATAAGAGACAGCTTTTATATGGCTTGTTAACTAATGATGGTAGTAATTTATATATTTGAGATAATTGTCCAATATAATTAGCTTGCTCTATCAATACCTTTTTTAATTCACTATTCTCTTTTTGTAGTTTTAAAATATTCTCTTGCTCTTTTAAATAGCTGTCACTAATATTTGTAAATCTAAGATATGCTATCTTTACAGGATTGATAAAATCGAGTAAAAAGCTTTTTATTGCTCCATTATACTTAGTAAATATTATAAAAAGTATTACTAACAGTACAAGAAGTAAAAAACGCCTTTTTCTCATTTATCCTCTCTTTTAGTCGTCAAAAGTAGTTTGTTGTAACAAATCTATTTGATTAAGTGCTTCACCCGTTCCTTTTGCTACAGCAAGTAGAGGTTCTTCTGCAATATAAACAGGTAATTTAACTATATCGGAGAGATATTTGTCTAAACCTCTAATTAAAGAGCCACCACCAGTTAATACAATACCATTCTCTACAATATCTCCTGCAAGCTCTGGTGGAGTTTGCTCTAGTACGCTCTTTAATGCTTCTGCAATTTGTGATAATGGAGCACTCATAGCTTCTCTCATATGTTCACTTGTAACCTCTACAGAAGTTAAATTTCCTTCTATCTGGTCTCGCCCTTTTACCATAGTTGATAAATCTTCATCTAATTTAATAGCTGTACCTATTTGTATTTTTAAATTTTCAGCAACTCTGTCACCAATTAGTAAATTAAAATTCTTTTTAACATAGTCAATAATAGATGCATCTAGTTTATCGCCAGCAACTCTAATAGACTTACTTATTACTAAACCACCTAAAGATGTTACACCAATTTCTGTAGTACCACCACCGATATCTACTATTAAGTTACCATTAGGTTCCTTAATTGGAAGTCCTGCACCAATAGCTGCTGCCATAGGCTCTTCTATTAAAAATACGCTTCTTGCTCCTGCATTTAAAGCAGACTCTCTAACTGCTTTTCTCTCTACTTGCGTTAAACCATATGGAACGCAAATTACAATTCTAGGTGATGTGAATTTTCCTGAACCATTTACCTTTTTAATAAAATATTCTATCATCATCTCTGTTGTATTAAAGTCTGCAATTACTCCATCTCTCATTGGTCTAATTGCTTTAATAGAACCAGGTGTTTTACCAACCATATCTTTAGCCTCTTTACCAACAGCTAAAATCTCCTCTTGTCCCATTTTATTTACTTTAACAGCTACAACAGATGGTTCATTTATAACTATTCCCTTACCTTTAACTAATACAAGTGTATTAGCTGTACCTAAATCTATTGCCATATCTTGCGATAAAAACCCAAATAAATTTCTAAACCAACTCAATATCTACCCCTTATGCACTTTTTTTATTTTTTAAGAGCACTGGTTGCTCTTTTTTATTAACTACATCTTCTGTTATTACTATCTCGTATCCAGATAATTCTGGTAGTTGATACATAATATCTAATAAAATCTCTTCCATAATAGATCTTAAACCTCTAGCTCCAGTTTTTCTCTTTAAAGCTTTTTTAGCAATCGCTTCTAATGCTTGTTGCTCAAATGTAAGCACAACATCATCTAATGCGAACAGTGCTTGGTACTGCTTTACTAAAGAATTTTTAGGTTCTAATAAAATTCTTACCATATCTTCTATAGATATCTTTTTAAGAGTAGCTATTACATGTAATCTTCCTATCAATTCTGGAATTAATCCATAAGCTACCAAATCATCAGGCTCTAACATAGAGATAATATTTGCATTATCCTCTTTTGTTCTCTTCTCATGTCCAAAGCCTAAAGTGTTACCACCAATTCGTCTTTGAATAATGTCTTCTATACCATCAAATGCACCACCGCATATAAATAGAATATTAGATGTATCAATTTGAATAAACTCTTGATTAGGGTGCTTTCTACCACCTTTTGGTGGAATATTTATAACAGAACCCTCTATAATTTTAAGTAAGGCTTGCTGAACACCTTCTCCAGATACATCTCTCGTAATAGAGCGATTTTCGCCAGCTCTTGCAATTTTATCTATTTCATCAATAAATACAATTCCTCTCTCTGCTAGCTCCACACTGCCATCGGCAGCTTGCAAAAGTTTTGTTAGGATATTCTCTACATCTTCGCCAACATAACCAGCCTCTGTTAAGTTTGTAGCATCTGCAATAGCTATTGGTACATCTAAAAATCTAGCAATAGATTGTGCAAGCAGAGTCTTACCACTACCTGTTGGTCCAACTAGCAGTACATTAGATTTAGATATTTCAGTATCTTTATCAGATACATTTTTTCTCATTATTCTTTTATAGTGGTTGTAAACAGCAACAGATAATGTCTTTTTAGCATCTTCTTGACCAATCACATAATTATCTAAAAAGTTTTTTAACTCTTTTGGTGTTAAATCTTTTAGTTCATGCTCTATATCTTCACCGGTTACGTTATCTTCACCAAAAAGTATTTTATAAGCAGATACTACACAATTACTACAAATATATGCATTTTGTCCTGCTACTAGTGGTAAATCCTCTTTTTCGGTTACACCACAAAAACTACAATGTTTCATATTTAATTCTCCTTTTCAAGGAGCAAAGCTCCTTGAAAATTCCTCTCACTAAAGCTTTGCCTTTGGCAAGAGAAACCTTCATGATTTTTATTTTTATTTATTTTGAAACATGAATGTTTCATCAATTTTGTTTCCTTTCATAAGCGATACCTCGTTTTGACTCTAATATAAAGTTAACTAAATTCTTTACAAATTGGTTATCGCTACTCTTTAAATTTTCGGCTACATCTTTCATTGGCATTTTACCACTAAATAGCTCTCTATATGCATTTTTTAACATATTGATATCTTCTCTATCTATATGGCGTCTAAGTCCTGTTAAGTTAAGCCCTCTTAAATATGCACGATTACCCTCGACAAGGCAGTATGGTGGTACATCTTGACTTAAGGCACTAGCACCTGCAACCATTGCTAAATCTCCAATCTTTACAAATTGATGAATTGGTGTAAGCCCACCAATAACTACGCCATCTCTAAGCTCTACATGCCCAGCTAGTGTTGCACCATTTGCTAAAATACAGTTATCTCCAATTATAACATCGTGAGCAATATGTACATATCCCATTAATAGATTGTTGTTACCAATTTTAGTAACACTCCCACCACCAATAGTACCTGGGTTTATAAGTGTAAATTCACGAATTTTATTATTGTCTCCAATAATAAGCTTAACTCTCTCCCCACTATATTTTAAATCTTGAGGAATTGAGCCAACAACTGCATGAGAAAATAT
>WFYP01000204.1 GCA_015490055.1 Nitratifractor sp. | reverse complement strand
GTGCACCAGAGATTATTGTAAGAAACGAAAAGAGAATGTTGCAAGAGGCTGTAGATGCACTATTTGATAATGGTCGTCGTGGTAACTCAGTAAAGGGTGCAAATAAGAGACCTCTTAAATCACTTTCTGAAATTATTAAGGGTAAGCAGGGTCGATTTAGACAAAACCTACTTGGTAAAAGAGTGGACTTCTCTGGTCGTTCTGTTATTGTTGTTGGTCCAAGTTTAAAAATGGATGAGTGTGGTTTACCTAAAAAAATGGCACTAGAGCTCTTTAAACCACACTTAATGGCGAAATTAGAGGATAAAGGTTATGCAAGTACTCTAAAAGCTGCTAAAAAGATGATAGAGCAAAAAACAAATGAAGTCTGGGAGTGTTTAGAAGAGGTTGTTGATAGCTACCCTGTTATGCTAAACCGTGCACCAACACTGCATAAACTATCTATTCAAGCGTTCCACCCAAAACTAATTGATGGTAAAGCAATTCAGCTACACCCATTAGTTTGTGCGGCATTTAACGCTGACTTCGATGGTGACCAGATGGCAGTTCACGTGCCTCTATCAGACGAAGCTATAGCAGAAGCAAAAATGCTAATGCTAAGTTCTATGAACATCTTACTTCCAGCTTCTGGTAAAGCAATTGCTGTTCCTTCTCAGGATATGATTTTAGGACTTTACTATCTATCTTTAGAGAAGAGTGATGTTAAAGGTGAGCATAAACTTTTTGCAAATGTAAACGAAGTTATGATCGCACAAGAGCAGGGTGCATTAGATTTAAACGCAAGAATTAGAACACTAATAGATGGTCAAATTGTTAGAACTACAGTTGGTAGAGTTATTTTAAAATCTATTGTTCCAGATTTTGTTCCAGAGAGTTACTGGAATAAAGTTATGAAGAAAAAAGATATTGCTAACTTGGTTGATTATGTTTATAAAGTTAGTGGTGTTAGTTTAACAGCAGAGTTCTTAGATAACTTAAAAAATTTAGGTTTCAAATATGCAACTGCTACTGGTGTATCTATCTCTATTGATGATATTAAAGTACCAGATGCAAAAAATGTTATTGTTAAAGCATCTAAAGAGAAAGTATTTGAAGTACAAAAGCAGTACGCGGCTGGTCTATTAACGGAGCAAGAGAGATATAATAAAATTATTGATATTTGGACAGATGCAAACAATAAAATTGCAGAAGAGTTAATGAAGCTTATTAAAGAGGATAAAGGTGGATTTAACGCTGTTTATATGATGGCAGATTCAGGAGCAAGAGGTTCTGCTGCACAGATTAGACAGCTTTCTGGTATGCGTGGATTGATGGCTAAATCTACAGGAGAGATTATTGAAACACCAATTACATCTAACTTCCGTGAGGGGCTAAATGTTCTTGAATTCTTTATTTCAACTCACGGTGCTAGAAAAGGTCTTGCCGATACAGCGTTGAAAACTGCAAACGCAGGTTACTTAACAAGAAAATTAATCGATGTTGCACAAAATACAAAAGTTGTAATGCAAGATTGTGGTACTCACGAAGGTATTGAAGTGAGTGATATTGTTGTTGGTAACGAGCTTATTGAGTCTATTGCTGATAGATGTTATGGTAGAGTGCTTGTTAAAGATGTTATTGATCCAATTAATAACGAAATTCTATTAGCAGAGGGTACATTAATTGATGAAGTTGCAGCAAAAACTATAAAAGATGCAATGGTTCAGAGTGTTACAATTAGAAGTGCAGCAACTTGCAAAGCTCATAAGGGTATTTGTGCTAAATGTTATGGACTTAACATGGCTGAAAACCGCTTAGTTAAACCGGGTGAAGCAGTTGGTGTTGTTGCGGCACAATCTATTGGTGAGCCTGGAACTCAGCTTACTCTAAGAACATTCCACACCGGTGGTACAGCAACTGCTGGTAAAGAGGAGAGACAAGTTATTGCAACAAAAGAGGGATTCATTAGATACTATAACTTAAATGTTTATACAAGAAGAGATGGAACTTTAATTGTTGCAAACAGAAGAAATGCTGGTGTACTATTGGTTGAACCAAAAATCAAAGCACTGTTTGATGGAACATTAAATATTAAGACAACTCACGATGAAATCGTACTTACTCTTAAGGGTAAAAAAGATGAAAAAGTATATAAATTAAGAAAGTCAGATGTTGCAAAAGCGATTGAGTTAGCAGGTGTATCAGGAAATATCGAAGGTAAAATTTATCTTCCAATAGAAAATGGTGCAAAAGTTAATAAAGATGACTCTATTGCAGATGTTATTAAAGAGAGTTGGTCAATTCCTGTACATATTCCATATGCAAGTGAATTAAAAGTTGAAGATGGGGCTCCAGTAACACAAACAGTAAAATCTGATGCTAAGGGTAAAGTTCATTACTTCTTATTAGAGGGTGACTATTTAGAATCAGGTGTTGAAATTAAAACTGGCGAACCTGTTAATGAGAAGGGTCTATTTGCAGTAATTGTTGATAATAATAATAGAGAGGCAGCAAGACACTATATCTCGAGAGGTTCTATCATTGAAGCAGCTACTGGAACAGATGTAGAAAAGGGCGATGTTATATCTCATCCAAAAGAGCAGACTCAAATTGTAATAGCAGAGTGGGACCCATATACAGACCCAATTATTGCAACTACAAGTGGTACTGTTCACTTCGAAGATGTAATTCCTGGAATTACAGCGTTCGAACAGTTTGATGATGTAACAGGAGAGACAAGACTTACTCTTAATGAGTACATCGCAAGTAGCTATAAACCAGCAATTATAGTTGCAACAGATGATGGTGAAGTTGTTAAGTATCCACTAGAGCCTAAGAGTGCGATTTTTGTACAAGATGGTGCAAAAGTACAAGAGGCTGACATCTTAGCGAAAAAAGCAAAAGCAGCTATTAAATCTAGCGATATTACTGGTGGTCTTCCAAGAGTTAGTGAACTATTTGAAGCTAGACGACCAAAAGATATTGCATTAATTGCTAAAATTGACGGTGAAGTTAGATTTGGCAAAATGATTCGTGGTAAAGAGAGACTATATGTTGTTAATGGTGAAAAAGAGGTAGAGTATATTGTTGATAAAGGTAAAGAGATATTAGTTCGTGATGGTGACTATGTTCATACCGGAGAGCTTTTAACAAATGGTCAAGTATCTAGCCATGATTTACTAGAAGCATTAGGCGAAAGAGCACTCTATCAGCATATTGTTTCTGAAGTTCAGCAAGTATATAGACGCCAAGGTGTTAATATCGACGATAAGCATATCGAAATTGTTGTTTCTCAAATGTTAAGACAAGTTAAAATTGTTGAGAGTGGTGATACGAAGTTTATCGAAGGCGATTTAGTATCTCGTAACAGATTTAACGAAGAGAATGAAAATATTATGAGAAGAGGTGGTCGCCCAGCAATAGCTGAACCTATTTTAGTTGGTATTACAAGAGCAGCAGTTGGTGCAGATAGTATTATCTCTGCTGCTTCATTCCAAGATACAACTAAAGTTTTAACTTCTGCTTCTATTGCTGGTGCAGTGGATAGATTGGAAGACTTAAAAGAGAATGTTGTAATTGGTAGATTGGTGCCAGTTGGAACAGGAATGAAGGGTCTAGGAGAGATTAAGCTGGAAGAACATCCAGACGAGGAAGGAGAAGAGGAGTAGTAAGCTCCAGCTCTCCTTTCACTTTTTGTTTACCTTTAGGTGGTATAATAAGCAGATATACCTAAAGGATAAATCATGAAAAAAACTATACTCATAAGCTCCATAGCTTCGGCACTATTTTCAAATTCTGTAATAATATATAATAACAATTTAGCACATATTAATGAGAGTCAAAAAATATCACTAAAAAAGGGTTTGCAAGAGATTAAATTTGCCAACCTACCTACTTCTATAATTATCGACTCTATATCTCCAAACTTTGAAGATGGAGTAAAGCTAATTTCTCAAAGCTATAAAAACAATCCATTAAGCATTAGAAATCTTTTAAAAGAGAACCTAAATAAAGAGGTAGAGTTTTATAGTAAAGATAGAGAGAGAAAACTATTAAAGGGTAGATTAATAAACCTAAATCCTACAATTATTGAGAGTGAAAAAAAGTACTATATTGTAGATAGCAACTCTATTATATTTAATAAATTACCCAAAAATATTGATTACAAGCCATATCTTATTTGGAAGTTAGACTCTAAAAAAGATAAAAATAGTAGTGTAGAGTTGAGTTATCTACTTAATGG
>WFYP01000203.1 GCA_015490055.1 Nitratifractor sp. | reverse complement strand
CAATATCTTTTGGGCGTTCCTCTTTATTTAAATCTATCTTAACTAAGTTTTCTAAGTAGCTGTTACTCATTATAATACATAACTCCATTTTTTCATACTATTTATATATTTTAACATATTTATTTTAAATAAATGTATAAAATATGGCAAATAATATATTTTATGCATCCATCTTTGGTAAGATTACTTAACTCTATACTTTTATTTTCATAACTTATGAAGCTATTTTTCTTAATTATTATTTTCCCGAAAATTCTATAGGTACTTCTAGCTCATAAATTGCATCTGTTATGGTATCTACTCTGTTTAAAAAAATCTCTTGGGCATCTTTTAAGCCTTTGTTGTAATGGTAGCCACCAATCTCTTTAGAGAAGAACTCTAATATAAATTCTGCATCGAATTGTCCTATATCAACATCTAACTCTTTAGCCATATATGCTTTTATCTTGTTAGCTAAAATATCTTTTTCTGCTTGTGTAAATTCTATTGTGGACATATTGAACCTTTTTTAAATACTCATATATATTATACTTGTATTGTTTTAGCGTATCTTTAATTTATTGCTTGACAAAAGTTATCAAATATGATACTATATTTCTATGACTTGGGAAATTGAATTTTTTAATGAGAGTGTAGAAGCAGAGACGCTCTCTTTGCCTCCAAAGATTTTGGCAAAAATTTTACATATATTTGAAATGATAGAAATAGCTGGGGCTCAACTTGGAGAGCCATATACTAAGCCTTTAAGTAATGGTTTATTTGAGATAAGAGCTAAAGCCAAAGAAGGTATTGGTAGAAGTATATACTGTTACCAAAAAGAGAAAAAGATTATTATTTTACACTCATTTGTTAAAAAAGATCAAAAAACACCAAAGAAAGCAATAGAGATATCTTTAAAGCGTAAAAAGGAGATAGATAATGCCAATAACTAAGAGACCGGATTTTTCTGATTTCAAGAAAAAAGCACTACAAAACCAAGAAGTAAAAAAAGAGTACGAAGCTCTAGAACCTCTTTTTAAAATAAAAAAACAACTAATAGTGGCACGCTTATCTAAAGGCTTAACACAAGATGATATTGCTAAAAAAATTGGCACATCTAAAACTAATATTTCCAGATTAGAGAGCCCCAACAACAGCTATATGCCAAATTTAGCTACGTTAATGAAATATGCTGATGCACTTGGAATGAAATTAAATATTGGCTTAACATAGTCTAAAAGAACAATGCCCTAACACTAATCTAAAAACAACCCTTTCTCCTCTTGGGTGGGTATTTTACACTGTGCTATATTCTTAGAAATAATATATCTATTTTTAGCAACTAAATCGTATATATAATCTCTTATAAACTTAGGGATAATGTAGAAAATATTGCTTAATTTCAATATACCGCCCAATGCATTAAGTATTTTTAAAATTGCTGTAGATTTGTAGTATAATTTTTGATTTTCGTAATATACTATGCTGTCTATATTTTTATCTATATTTAAAGTACTTGCATATTTGCCTTGTAGAGAGGCATATTTAAAAACTCTTTTTTTATCTAGCTTTATTAGTAAATTTACAGAGCCTTTGCAAAAACCGCAAGCTCCGTCGTGAATAACTACTTTTGTGTTATTTTCTTTGTAGTGCATTGCCCTACTCTACCACCACATCTACTCTGCACTCGCTATTTACTAGTGCTAGTTTGTCGCCTTTATTAACTTGGCAGATGTTTATTCGTTTGCCCTCTCTTGTAACCTCTGCGAAGCCCTCTTTTACTTTGTGTTTTGGGTTGTTTAGCTCTAGTTGTTCTTGTAAGTTAATTAGCCTATTCTCTTTTTTTCTTAGGATTATTGATATATTGCTTTCAGCTCGGCTATTTAGGGGTTTTATGCTCTCTTCGTAAATGTTTAGTTTGTGTTTTATTATCTCTTGTAGGCTTTTTTGCAGTCTGGTAAATTCGTTTATGTAGAAGTTTAGTTTCTCTTTTGGCGAAAGGGCTAGGTGTCGCTGTTTTATATGGGTTAGCTCTTGGGTTGCTCGGTGTAGTTTTTGCTTCATAGCTTCGCTGTATCTATTTTGCAGTTCGTTTAGGGTAAATAGGTATTCGTTGGCGTCTGGCAGTATTGTCTCTATGGCTGCACTAGGGGTTGGGGCTCTTAAATCGGCTACAAAGTCGCTTATTAGAAAATCTACTTCGTGTCCTATGGCACTAACTACTGGGGTTTTGGCATTAAATATAGCATCTGCAACTGCCTCTTCGTTAAATGCCCATAAATCTTCTTGTGAGCCACCGCCACGAGTAACCAAAATAACATCTGCATCTAAGCTATCGGCGTATTTTATGCCTTTGGCAATCTGCCCAGCAGCCATATCGCCTTGTACTAGGGTGTCGATTATTACAAATTCGCAAAGTGCCCAGCGTTTTTGGGCTACTTTTAGTATATCTTGCAGTGCGGCTGCTTTTAGTGCGGTTACTACGGCTATTTTTTTAGGGAATTTTGGTAATGGCTTTTTAAGTTCGCTCTTAAAATAGCCTTTGGCTTCTAGCTTCTTTTTTAACTGCTCAAAAGCTACAGCTAAAGCACCCTTGCCATATGGCTCGATATTTACAGCAATTATCTGATACTCGCCCCTTGGGCTATAAACACCAATCGAGCCATCTATTACAATATGCTCGCCTTGCTCAATTTTAAACTTTAGCTTCTTAACATTGCTCTTCCACATTACGCACTTTATAGAGCTTTTATTATCTTTAATAGTAAAGTACAAATGCCCACTGCTGTGGTATGTTGCAGAGCCCACTTCGCCCTCTACCATTATATGCATAAATGTGGCTTCTAAGATAGCCTTTATCTTTTCGTTAAGTTCGCTAACTGTTATCATTATCTAGGTTTTTGTGCAACTATTAGAGTCGAAATTCCCATCGAAAAGCTTTTAGAGTATCTATGCTCAAAGCCTGCTTCTTGTAGCTCTTGAACCAACATTTTAGTTGTTAAAAACTGCTCTATCGAATCTGGCAAATACTTATAAGCAGCATAATTTTTAGATACAAGCCCACCAATAGTTGGTAGTATCTTTTTCATATAGAAATCTACAATCTTACTTGTTATTCCGCTTTTTTCTTGCTTTGTAAACTCTAATATTACTACAATTCCACCCGGTTTCAAAGTTCTGTAAAACTCTTGCAGAGCCTCTACTCTATCTACAACATTTCTAATACCGTAACTTATCGAGATTATTTCGCAAGATGTGTCTTCTAGCGGTAGCTCTTGTGCTTTACCCTCAAGAAAGTCGGCAAAATCTACCTTTTTCTTTGCAACTTCTAGCATACCAACCGATGGGTCTATGCCTACGAAGTTCTCTACTGTTATGTTGTTTTTCTCTGCCTCTGTTCTCCAATGTATTAACAAATCGCCTGTACCTGTTGCTACATCGACAATTTTTTCTATATTTTTTTGCCCTAAATACTCGAATGCTTTATTGCACCCTTTTTTACGCCAAGATATATCTATACCGAAACTCAAAACTCTATTTGCCAAATCGTAAGTAGATGCGATTTCGTCAAACATATCTACAATTTTTTCCTGCTTTTGCTGCTTATCCAAGAAACCTACTCCATATTAAAATATCTTTGCTATTTCTGCTTGTATGTAAAAATTGCAAATTAGAATTGATATTATATGATAATTGCTTACTACTTAGCTTAGGAGTTTGGTAAATTAGCAACCAATCTATATGATTTTTAAGTGCATTTAACATCCCCTCGCCACCTTCTACTAAATAAAAGCCTTTTTTATCTAAAAAATCTAAACTATTTTTAATCTCTACGCTTCTATCTTTAATACCAAATAGTGGGATTGTTTTATCGAAACTATCACTTTTAGAGTAAATTACAATATCAGGAGCACCTGCATTTGTAAACCTGCAATCTAAAGTTGGTCTATCTTCTCGAACTGTATTGCCACCAATTACAAGTTTTGTGGAAACTTCTCTCAATTTATGAACATGGGTAAGTGATTCTTTAGAGCTTAAGTAGCCACCTCCAATTTGCCCATTGGTTGTTTGTGCCAATTTAAATAGCACAAACGCCCTACTCTGCCAAATTTTAAACGGCTCTAGCAACTCATCGCATCGCTTCTTCTCGCAACCTATATCTACACTAATGCCAGCACTTTTAAGCATATCTACACCACCAGAGTGGCTAGATATTGGGTCTAGCGTACCTATTATTACACGCTTTAACCCAAGTTTACTAATTAAATTAGCACAAGATGGCGTTTTGCCTGTGTGTGAACAAGGCTCTAGCGTTACATAAATTTCGCAATCTTTAAAAAAGCCTTGTGGTAGAGAGAGCAAAAATTCATGCGAAGCTTGTGCATCTAAGCTATCAAAATCTACCTTTTTAGCACTAATATTTTCATAAGCATCAATTAAAGCCACAACTTCTGCGTGTGAAGTGCCAGCCTTTTTATGAGCCCCAACTCCAACAATAGCCCCATTTTTAACGACTACTGCACCAACAGCAGGGTTTGGATAGGTTAAAAGTTGGTATTCAAAAGCTTCATTTATTGCTAAATTCATAAAAAAATTATCATTTATCACGGCAAATCCTTATAATTATGGGACAATTATACAAAAAAATTCTAATTTTAAGTAAAATCACTTGACTTTAAATAAACTTTTGACTATAATGCCACTCACAAAAACAAGTATTGTTCAGTTCCGGATTAGCTCAGTGGTAGAGTAGATGACTGTTAATCATTTGGTCGCTGGTTCGAATCCAGCATCCGGAGCCACTTTTTATTTTTGTTAAACTTTCCAATTCCGGATTAGCTCAGTGGTAGAGTAGATGACTGTTAATCATTTGGTCGCTGGTTCGAATCCAGCATCCGGAGCCACTCAATTTAAAACTTCCGTTATACATAACTAATTAAACATTTTTTAACTTCATTGTGATATTATTTTGACTATTCTACTTAAAGGAAACTATTTGTCAGAACATAAGCCAAAAAATAAGAAAAAACGAAATGGCATAATTTTACTGCTTATTGTATTTTTTATACTTTGTGGAGTAGCGTATGCATTTTACTACTATAGTTATGCAAAATACTATGAATCTACCGACGATGCTTATGTGTCACAAAATATAATATATGTTACACCTCAGACTTCAGGAGTTGTTACCCAAGTTTTAGTGCATAAAACTCAATTTGTAAAAAAAGGTGAACTTTTAGGTAAGTTAGATAACCGTGATGCAAATATTTTATTTAATAGAGCAAAAGCAAACCTCGCACAAACTGTTAGAGTAGTAAAAAAACTTCATTTACAAAAAGAAGAGGCAAAGCTGGCTGTTCAATTAGCCAAAATAAAATTACAAAAAGCAAAAAGTGATTTTTTACGAAATCAAACTGTAAAAAACCAACACGCATTGGCTATAAATAAATTTGAAAATTTTAAATATGCATACGAAGAGGCAAAGCAAAATTTAAAAATTATGCAACAAAAGTTAGAGTCGATAAAAGCTTTAATAAAGAGCGATGAAATCTTTAAAAATCCACAAGTTAAAAATGCTATTTCGCAACTAAAACAGAGTTTTCTAAACTTACAAAGATGTAATATATATGCTCCAATTAGTGGCACTATTGCTAGAAAAAACTTTAGTATAGGCGAAAATGTATCTATGCAATCTACACTTTTGGCTATTGTACCAACAGAAGGTTTTTGGGTAGATGCGAACTTTAAAGAGACGCAAATTAGCAAGATGAAGATAGGACAAAATGTTAAAATGTACTCTGATTTATATGGAAAAGATGTTCTATTCCATGGTAAAATAGCCGGCATTGCTCCAGGAACTGGGGCTGTTTTTTCTCTGTTACCTCCACAAAATGCCACTGGAAATTGGATTAAAATTATTCAACGCATTCCTATTCGTATAAAATTAAACCCAAAAGAGTTACAAAAACACCCACTGCATGTAGGTAACTCTATGGAAGTTACTGTAAATTTAAAAAAGCAAGATGGCAAAGCTGTAAGCAAATTAAAACCCCAACCTAAAGCAGAGTACCTTTACAAAAAAGCTCTGAAAGAAGCAGATAAAATAGCCGAAAATATAATAAGGCAAAATAGTTGAACAAGCAAGAGAGTCAAAAAAACTTTTCTACACTTCAATTAACCATAGCCACCCTAGCCCTAGCCCTTGCTACATTTATGCAAGTTTTAGATACAACAATAGCCAATGTATCTATTCCAGCAATTTCTGGAAATCTTGGCGTAACACCAAACGAAGGAACATGGGTAATTACTGCATACGCAGCTGCAAATGCGATTTTTATGCCACTTACAGGTTGGCTCGCTAAACGCTTTGGCGAAGTGCATTTGTTTGCTTTTTCTACCTTCTCTTTTGCTTTAGCATCTTGGCTTTGTGGCTTATCTATCGATTACAGTATGTTAATTTTTGCAAGAGTTTTACAAGGAATAGTAGCAGCCCCTATGATGGCACTATCTCAAAGCCTGCTGCTATCTATCTACCCAAAACATAAACAAGGCTTAGCTTTGGCATTTTGGGCAATGACAGCTACAGTAGCCCCAATAATAGGACCACTCTTAGGTGGATACATAACAGATAACTTCTCTTGGTCTTGGATTTTTTATATTAATATACCGGTTGGCTTTATTAGTGCGGTTGTTGTTATGGCAATGCTAAAAAAGCACGAAACTACCATTTTAAAACTTCCGATAGATTTTATTGGATTATCGCTATTAATTGTAGGTGTAGGAGCACTGCAAATTATGCTAGATAAAGGCAACGATTTAGATTGGTTTAGCTCTGATACAATTATAATATTAGCCATAATTGCAACAATATCACTCTCTATATTTGTAGTTTGGGAGATTTTTGACGAACACCCTATTGTAGATTTAACACTTTTTAAAAGTCGAAACTTTACAATAGGTACAATCGCTATAAGCTTAGGTTACAGCATATTTTTAGGTGGTGGTGTAATTTTTCCTTTGTGGCTACAAACCCAATTAGGGTATAGTGCCTTTTGGGCAGGTTTTGCATCGGCAGGGGTTGGGATATTCGCATTTTTACTCTCGCCAATCGTTGGTGGTAATATGCATAGACTCAACTTAAGAGTTCTTGTAAGTATTAGCTTTATTATATTTGCTGCAAGTTACTACTGGATGGCTCAATTTACAGTAAGCATAAGCTTAATGGATGCCTTTTTGCCACGACTTCTAATGGGTGCCGGTATGGCTATGTTTTTTGTGCCACTTACAAGTATTATTATTTCAGAAATAGCAATTACACGCGTAGCATCAGCAATGGGGCTGGTTAATTTTTTAAGAATTTTAGGCGGAAGTTTCGGAACATCTATCGCAACCACAGCTTGGGCAAGAGAAGGCGATATTCACCACGCTACCTACAGCGAACATATCACCAAATTTTCACATACCACTTTGGAGTTTATACAAACATTAAAACACTTCTCTATTCCACCACTCCCAATGATAAACCACATAATAAACCAACAAGCCTCAACAAGAGCAAACGACGATATTCTACTAATCTCTAGCTACATTTGCATAGCATTAATTCTATTAATCTGGTTCGCTAAGCCACCATTTATATCTAAAAAACCAAAAACTGTTGTTTTAGAAGATTAAAGATGCAGTTATGTTAATATAACTTGACATTTTTATAAAAATAGTATAAAATGTTAAGTAATATTAACAAAAGTAGTAAAAATGATAGAAGTTTATGCAGATAAAAAGCCAGCAGGGATATTAGATTATAACGAAGATAGCAAAGAGTTTGTATTTAATTATAAACATAATAACCCAATATCTCTAACTATGCCCTACTCTAGTAAAAGTTATATCTCACATTATAATTTACACCCCATTTTTGATATGAATATGCCAGAGGGGTATCTGTTTGAATTGTTAAAAAATCTTTTAATTAAAGAGTATGGTAAGATAGATGATTATATACTTTTTTCTCACTTAAGTAAAAATATAGAGGGTTTTTTAACTTATAAAGAGCATATTAAGGTAGATAATGCATTAACGCTTGATTCACTCATTAACACTACCCAAAACGATATATTCTCTCAACTTGTAGAGCAGTTTTTGCAAAATTCAGCTATTGCTGGGGTTCAGCCTAAAGTTTTAGTTCCACTTTACGATAAAGCAACACTTAGCACCAAAGAGTATATAGTAAAAAGTTTCTCTAGCGAGTTTCCGCATTTGGCAGAGAATGAGTATTTTTGTATGAGTGCTTTAAAATATGCAGGTATAAAAACCCCAAAGTTTTGGCTTGCAAAGAATAAGAAGCTATTTATAATGGAGAAGTTTACATACCAAAAAGATAGCGACAGCTTTTACGGCTTCGAAGAGTTTTGTGTTCTATTTGGTTACAATAAAGAGAAAAAGTACAAAGGAAGCTACGAGCAGATAGCAAAAGCTATAGCCCAAATTAGTACCCAAGCAAGCGATGATTTAAAAGAGTTTTATAAAATGATAGTTATGAATTATCTACTAAAAAATGGCGATGCCCATCTTAAAAACTTTGGAATGCTATATAGTTCTGATAAACAGAGTAGATTTTTAGCCCCTGCTTATGATGTTATTAATACAATTATCTATTTGCCAAAAGATAAACCAGCACTAAATCTTTTAGGCAAAAAGGTATGGTTTGGTAAAAAAGAGTTAATAGAGTTTGGAGTAAAAAACTGCCTACTTACAGAAAAAGAGGCAAAAGATACTTTAGATAACTCAATAGAGGCTATTAAAAAAACTATAAAAGATATAGAGCAGTATATCTCAAAGAATAGTGACTTTAGGGAATTTGGCGAGAAATTTACAAAAATAATAAACTACTCTATTGAAAATATAGACAAAAGTATTAAGGATTTATCGAATGCAATTTTTTAATATAGGCTCTACCATAAAAGAGTATCGCAAAGCAAATAATTTAACACAACAGGAGTTAGCAAGCCAAGTTGGCATAACTCGCCAAACTCTATCTAAACTAGAAAAAGGAGAAATACCCAAAATTTCGCTTGCTACTTTTATAAAAATTTTAAATACTTTAAATTTAGAGCTAGAAATTAGCGAAAAAAAGCCTTTTTACTATTTTGATGCCAATAATTTAATTTAAACTTCATACTCTATAGGGTCTTTGGCATTTGCCTCTTTAAAGCCTTTTAATCTTAAGCGGCAACTGTCACATACACCACAAGCTTTGTCACTATTTTTGTAACAGCTCCAAGTGTGCTCTAGCTTTACACCTAACTCTAAAGATTTTTTAACAATGTCTGCTTTACTTAAATGTATTAGTGGGGTTTTTATTTTTAAATTTCTATCATCTCTTAAACCTAAGTTTATAGAGTTCTCTATAGATTTTATAAAACTCTCTCTACAATCTGGGTATCCACTGCTATCCTCTTCTACAACTCCTATAAATAGGGCATCTGCACTATGTTTTTGTGCGACAGCAGCGGCAATAGATAAGAATATTCCATTTCTATATGGTACATATGTTACAGGTACACCTGGTTTTATACCATCTGTTGGTACATCTATTTCGTTGCCAATTAAAGCAGTTGCACCTATTTGCTTAAAGAAATCTAAATCTATTACATATTTATCTTTAACTTCTAAATCTTTGGCTATTAACTCAAAACACTCTAACTCTTTATCTTGAGTTCTTTGATTATAATTAAAATGCAAAGCTATTATTTCATAACCATCACGCTTTGCTATTTTTGCGGCAAGTGCACTATCCATACCTCCAGAGATTATACATACTGCTTTTTTATTCATTTTATGCCCCTTTTTTATATAATTTTACAAGAATTTAGATAAAATTGATATATGATTTTACTAGATAATAGAACAGATACCGAAATAGAGTTAAAAAAGTTAGAAAAAATATGTAATTTTTTAGAAATTGCAAAAGATGTGGAGCTTATTGTAACAACAAATAGCAATATTCAAGAGTATAACAGAGAGTATAGAGGCATAAATAAAGCCACAGATGTACTAAGTTTTCCTCTTGAAGATATACCTCATATGCCATTGGGAACTATTATCATTTCTATAGATAAAGTAAAAGAAGTAGCTAATAATTTAAAGCATTCTATAGATGATGAGATAACACTACTATTTATACATGGATTGCTACATCTATTAGGTTACGACCATGAAGTAGATAATGGAGAGATGAGAAAAGTAGAAAGAGAGTTGATTAATCAATTTAAACTACCAAATAGCTTAATAATTAGAACCGAAGGAGAGTAAGAGTGGATTATATTATTTTTGTTGTATCTTTAGCTGTATTGATTTATGGAGCAGATATTATAATAAATCAAAGTGAAAAAGTTGCACTCAGGTTTGGTATATCTGAATATATAATTGGGGCAACACTTATTGCACTTGGCACTTCATTACCAGAAATGGCTGCAAGTATCAGTGCTAGTATTCATAACAAAGCAGAGTTAGCAGTATCTAATATAATAGGAAGCAATATTATAAATATTACTCTTGTTATTGGAGTTGTTTTGCTGATATCGAAAAAAATAAATCCAAATCGTGATTTTTTTGCAAAAGATAGCTCTTGGGCACTATTCCCAGTACTAATATTTGTAGCTATTGCTTTTGATAATCAAATTACAAGATTGAGTGGTGTAGCAATGTTTATGTTAATGTTTGCATATATTCTATTTTTGCTTAATCACTCAGATGATACAGTAGATTTTGGTATAGATAAAGATTCAGAAGAGATAAAAAAAGATTTTAATCTTCCTAAAACAGTTGTCTTAATTTTAATAGGTTTTATTACAGTAATTTATGGTGCAGATTATACTATTAGTAGTGCTTCTAATATTGCAAAATCTTTTGGTGTTAGTGATTGGGTAATTGGTGTAATATTGGTTGCATTTGGTACTTCTTTACCCGAATTAATAGTTTCTGTAATGGCAGCTAGAGCAGGCAAGGCTGATATGGCAATCGGTAATATCATCGGCTCAAATATGGCAAATATATCTGTAGCACTAGCAGGAGCCGCAATAGCTAATCCTATACACTTAGATTTTTCTAAATATACTTTTGATATTGTTGTATTAATTGTTTCAACGCTTATGTTAGTATTTATTACTGCTAATAAAATGTACTCTAAACCTGCGGGAATATCGCTACTTGTACTATTAACAATATTTTTACAACACGCATTATCTAGTTTTTAGAGGTGCCCTTATCTTTACACTTATTACATACACCATATATATTTAATTCTACCTCTTCGATATCGAAATCTATTTTATCATTATTTAATGTAAATAGATTATTAGAGTCAATATCTTCTAAACTTCCGCACTCTTTGCATATAAGATGAGAATGAGGTTCTTTACTTAATTCATATTTAGATTTTTGATTATTTATAGCAACCTCTTTTAAAAGTTTAGTCTCAATTAATGAAGTTATATTTTTATAAACGGTTGCTAATGACATTGTAGGATTTGTAGTTTTAGCTTCTTTATATATCTCATCTATATTAGCATGACCTTTTTTTTCTATTGCACTCAATATTGTAACTCGTTGAGGTGTAACTTTTAACCCATGCGCTTTTAAGCTATTAACTACTTGCATTTGCATAATTTCAATTCCTTTGATAAATTCGAAGAAGCCTTATAGCTCCTCCGCATGTTTTGCAAGGTAATCAGCAACACCATTAGCATCTGGCTTCATACCCTCTTTACCCTCTACCCAGTTAGCTGGGCAAACTTCGCCATGCTCATTAGTAAATAGCATTGCATCTACCATTCTTAGC
Source organism: Nitratifractor sp. (assembly GCA_015490055.1). GTDB lineage: Bacteria > Campylobacterota > Campylobacteria > Campylobacterales > Sulfurovaceae > JAADEQ01. The sequence continues at coordinate 834 of WFYP01000203.1, read as the reverse complement.
ATTTCGTCGATGTTTCTTCCTAGTGGTAAGTCGTTGATTACTGCGTGTCTTACTGTACCATCTTTATCGATTAAGAATGAACCTCTAAGTGCAACACCACCATCTAAAAGTACATCATAATCTGCTGCAATTTGCTTAGTTAAGTCTGCTACGATAGGGTAACCAACTCTACCAATACCACCCTTATCTACTGGAGTCTCTCTCCACGCAAAGTGACTAAACTGAGAATCTACAGAACAACCAATTACATTAATTCCTCTATCGTGGAACTCTTTTAATCTGTGGTCGAATGCAATAAGCTCAGATGGGCATACAAATGTAAAGTCTAATGGGTAGAAAAATAGAACTGCTCCCTTTTCTCCAATATTCTCGTATAGGTTAAAATCTTCTACGATTTCACCATTTCCTAAAACTGCTGCTGCTGTAAAGTCAGGCGCTTTTTTTGTTACTAACATATTTTCTCCTAAATAATAATTTTTATTAATTATATCGATTATAACTTAAAAACAATTAAAATAGGAGTATTTTTCTCTTATTAAAAATCATCTTTATATCGTTTATCTCTTATGCTCATCTGTAGGCTTACTTCATCAAAAGCTATATCAAATAACTCTACCTCTTTTATTATTGAACTTAATTTTTTATAACCATAATTTAGTGGAGAAAATGATGTAGAGTTATTTATAAAGCTACCAACATCTGCTAAGTTTGCCCAGCCATACTCATCTGCTGTTTGCTCAACAGCACTTTGTAATAAATTTACTAACCATTTGTCTTTTAATAACTCTTTTTTATCTTTTTTAACAGCTTTTTTCTCTTTTACATCTTTACTAT
>WFYP01000202.1 GCA_015490055.1 Nitratifractor sp. | reverse complement strand
GAAGAGAGTAAAAGTTTTGAAATAGAGCTATGTGTTTAATATAAATATTTTATTCTTAAAATTCTAATAACTTATATCTCACTTTTTTATTACAAATAAATAAATATTATATAAGAAAGGGCTTGGTTTTTATCTCGTTTACCATTTGTTTAATATCTAGTTAAATAAGAAAATGTGATAATCCTCTTGAAATTTAAACCAAGGGGAATTGAAACTATGAAAAAAAATATATTAGTTTCGTTAGCTGCATCTGTTGCATTCATGTCTGTGAGTGCAACTACTGCGATGGCGTATGATAAAAATCCGCCATTTAAGCTAGATAAGTTGACACCGTATGTAACTACGGATGATGAAGGTAGAACAATAAATGGGTACGAGCCAAAGAATGATTACAATGTATTTGTAAACTATGAGCTTGGCATGCATTGTGTTGGTTTTAGTATGGATTACTGTTGTGTAATCCCTCCTTATAACTCTATTCAAGCGCAGGCTGTTAGAGGGGGGAAAGAGGGAAAACTTCCTAGACTTTTATCTCCGGATGATGGTGTTAAACTTTATTACTTTGTAAGAGATAATTCTTACAGTGAAGGTAATAAAATGAAATACTTTCATGTGCCAAAGGATGTTGATGGTGATGGTCATCTTGATTCTCCAAATGATAGTTTTTCTAACTATGTATGGGAACATCTATTTATTTATAAAGATTTAGAGGGTACTATTCCTAAAGGGGCTACAGATAAAGATCGTTTGAGGATTGGTAGAGATTTACCAATCAAAATTGATTGTGGGCCTACAAATAAACCTATGTCTGGTGGTTATTTGGATTATGCAGGTAAAAATGGTGGTAATATTGTTATGACCGATACTTTAGTCCCAGCAGTTAAAAATGTAAAACTTATTCTTACTGCTTCTCATGTTTGGGATGCTTTGGGTCTTCCTCTTACAGCATTTAACGATAGTACAAGAAGAGGTACTATACGTTCTGTAGACAATACTGATTTTCAACCTTTTCAATACTCTACTGTAGAAATGCATACACGTGATGGCCGTGCAATGCGTGATAAAATGGGTAAAGCTATCTCTTACTTTGGTACAAATCCAGTTGATATTCCAAACTGTTATGCCTGTCATTCAAGAAATGGTAAAGCTGCACAGATGGCTAGAGATGAAGGTTTAGACTATAGTGATCAAGAGTATAAATACTGGAGAACATATCCAGATGAAAGTGAGTATATGGCGAGACTTGCAGAAGGTTCTATTAATATCCTTTCGCTTCATGATGCACACCACGGTACACAATTCCTAGAAGATTATGATCCAACTGCTACTGCCAACAGACTTGGTAAAGTTGGACCCGTAAGTTGTGCTGATTGCCATGGTGATAATATCTCTGGTCACTTGCAAGAGCCTAATCCTACTGCACATGGATATAAAGCTGTTCATGCAAAACCATTAAGTGAAGCAATACATGGGTTTCACCTTGGTACGGTACCTATGCCTGATGGTGCAGGGAGAACTCAAGCCTGTCAAGCATGTCATCCAAATCACTTTCAAAATTCTAACATGAATGATAATTCTAATCCGTTTCGTGTTACTGACAGATATGGTGCAGGTAGATTTGCTAAAGGTGATATCAGAAAATCTGGTGGTGGTTGTTATGTAAGACGTGATGCTCACTCTAACCCTAATGCTAAACCTCCATTTTTTTTAAATGACTATGGTAAATGGCAACTTAAAAATGTTTCTATGAAAGATGAACATGGCAAGCCTGTGAAAAAAATGAGAGGTCTGTACTGTACAAACTGTCATAATAAAATTGCTCAAGATTTGCAAAATTATGACAATATTATACACGATTCAACGCAGTCTGGTAAAACTTTAAGAAATAAATCACTTAAAGAGGTAATAAAGATACTTGCTGGTGGAAATAAGAAAAAATTTGTAGCATTAGCAGATTCGAAATCAACTGGTAAGAATGAAGTTATGTTGTATTATTTAAATCATAAATCACCTACACTAGTAAAAAATATAGGTAAAAATGGGAAGTTAGATCTTAAACCTTGGAATCATCCTAAAGGTGGAAAAGTTCCATATTCTGCTGCATCTGGTGGTAATGACTGGTGGTTATCAGCTGCTGAGCCTCATTGTGCAGATTGTCACTTAGCGCCATTTGTTGAGAGTGAAACTGGTGGAAAATATTTTCCAATTGATTTACCAAACAAATATTCACTGTTTAGATACTCTAAAGCACATGGAGATATAGCTTGTCAATCATGTCATGAGTCTGCTCATGGTCTTTACTCTACTAGATATGATGGTAAAGAGCGTTCAGTTGATGTAACAACACATCAACAAGCACTTCAATATTCTCCTGATGGAAAATATACTGGTCCTGTAACTTGTGCTACTTGTCATACTGTAAACAAAAAAGGTGTTCCTTTACAACTTAAAGAGACTAAATATGCGAACGATTACTGGGCTGCTGTTACTTTAGCTCACTTTATGAGAGAAGGTGATCAGAAATTATCTGTAGAAGAGTTGGTGAAAAAATACCCATTCAACAAATCTATTAAAGTAGTTAAAGACGGTTGGAAATAATTCAATCTTCTTTTTTACTCCTCTTTATAAGAGGAGTAAAAATTATTAAGGAATTTAATTTTATGAAAAAGTATCTCAATACTTTACTGATTACTTCAATTTTAAGCACAACACTCTGTGCAGAACTTATTACAACGTATTTTGACAAAACAGGAAAACATATCAAAGCAGAGACAAATTATGCTTTGGGAACTCGTACTGATGTGAAAAAAGGTGTTAAAGAGGGCATCGAAAAAGTTTACTATGAAATAGGGCAGGTTGCTTATATTGTAAACTATGTAAATGGCAAACGCGATGGCATTATGAATTGGTATGATAAACAAGGCAAACTTCTCTCAAAAACCTTTTATAAAAATGGAAAACTTGAAGGCAAAGAAATCTTTTTTTATCCAAATGGACTAGTAAAGCATACTGTAACATACATTGATGATAAAAAAGAGGGATATGAAAAAGAGTATTTTGACAATGGTCAACTTGCTTTAAAAATTCTATATGTGAATGGAAAAAAAGAGGGTATACAAACAGAATATACTTACTCAGGAAAACTTTACACTAAAGCACCTTACAAAAATAACTATAAAGAAGGTTTACAAAAATGGTATGACGAAAATGCTAAAGTCATAAGAACTGAAGAGTTTAAGCACGATGTGTCCCGAAATTTCATAAAACAACTTGAAAAACACAATCGTAAAGAAAAAATTATTAACAATATAGATTTTAGTCCACAAAAACCACAATAGCACTCCTATTTTTGTGCTATTGATACATTTCATTATCTTATTTTTATTACAATAACTTTTTATTAAAGGAATACAATGAAAACACTCTTATCCTTTGTTGGATCAATGAAATCTATGGTGGTTTTGATGCTGATTTTTGCATTTGCCATTGGATATGCGACTATAGTTGAGAATGACTATGGAACGATGACTGCAAAAGCAGAAATATATAATGCACAATGGTTT
>WFYP01000201.1 GCA_015490055.1 Nitratifractor sp. | reverse complement strand
ATGGTTTGAATATAGAGTGATTTTGATCGTATTTTGATCTAAAAACTCTGCATTAACTCCACTTGGAAAACGCAGAGTTTTTAGTATGTCATACCCATTTTGTGGCTCAAAATAAACTATACATGTAGAGCCATTTTTGATGCTAATACTTCCTTTATTACCTCTTATCTTAAAAAACTTCTTTTGTATTTTTCTAGTGTAAAAACTCCATATGCTTTCCCCTTTCTTCCCATCCAATTTATATTTGACTTTCGCTTTATATTTTGCATTAAATGAAAGCCTTTTAAGTGGAAAAAGTGCGTATTGGTTCTCTTTAAATCTATGGTTTGGATCATTTTGCTTAGTCAAAAGGCGAGTTTTTAGTTTTTTGTCATTTGAATCAAAAAGCTCAAAAGTGATAAGTTGAATCTTTTTAAAGTAATAGTCGTTAAATTGTATGCTTACAGGAAAGCCACTCACATCATAATCAGGGAGAGGATCAGGCGTCTCCTCATAAAATGCTGGTGGTATATCTTTTTGCCCGTCATAAGGGTAGATGACTATCTTTTTTATTTGTGATTTTTTAAATCTTAGTGCCTTAAAAAATAACTCTTTTTTTATGTGATGATTTGCATCTTTACAAACATGGTAAACATATTTTGCATAACCACTATAGCTCTTTTGGGTGCAAAGATCATTTAGTTCATATATTCCCATATCAAAAACATACGCATTTTGATTGGTATCGTTTGAATCTTGCGTGATACCTATCCCAATCTCATCAGTTTGAAAATCCAAAAAGCCAAAACGGTGGTATATCGCGCCAAAGAGTCCATCTATGTTTGCTTTATATCCAAATACATTTTTAGTAACATTTTCTCTTACCATGCCAACTTTATAATTTGCTTTAAATGCTCTATTTGCAGGATTTATGCCAGTAAAATCTTTTCTTTCTGGTATCTCACTGTGTCCGACTGAGTGATTAGCTACAAGATAGTCTGCATGAGATTGTGCTGCACTTTCAAGCAGTTTACTTGCATAATAGTATGGCATACCTGCATTTTGGCGAAGAGTATTTAAGTAGTCAAATGCCACATTTTTTTCATACTCTGTGTCTATAAACGGTACTTTTACATTTATGACTCTATTTTTATGCATATCTGTATTAGTCGATACCGTATATATAATAGTAGCAAAAAGCAAAATTGTTAAAATATACTTCATGATTTAAGCCTTGATAAAAAACACTATTTTAACATATTTTATAAAAATAAAAATATTGATGCAATAAAAGTCACAATACAGGTGCAAAAAGAGAAAAGAAATACAGCAATGAAACTTAGGAAAAAAAGTATAAAAAATAGCGAAGTTGCCAATATTAAAAAATAGCAGGGTCAGAGATTTACTTTTAGAAACGAAATACCCAAGAAAGCCAACACATGAATCATATCAAAAAAACAATTAAATCCCAACAAAACAGAATAGTTAAAAAGATAAAATCATAAAAAAAGAAAAAAAGGGGTCAGGGCTTGAATCTTGAATTTCAAAAAAATCATAAAATTTGCCTCAACCTTGAACTTTTCAAAGAAAAAGCCAACCCACCTCTACATGTAAAAAGCCCAAACCATTTGCAAACCTAAAAAACAACAGCTATAATAACATCATGATTTACAACAGTAAAAACCAACTCACAAAAAGAGTAAACAAAGAGGATATAAGAGGCTATACAAATCACAGACAACTATACACTCTAAACCTTATAGATATGGGTGGAAGAATGTATGATACTACCATAAGTAGATTTCTAAGTATAGACCCTCACCTTCAAGACCCAACTAACCCTCAAAACTACAACAGATATATCTATGTACTAAATAACCCACTAAGATATACAGACCCAAGTGGATATAATTGGGATGATGAACATAATTATGATGCAAGCCAAAGCAGCTATGACGCAGGAGCTGCAAGTGATGCACAAGCTCAAGAGAATGATGAACAACGAGATAGTGGTTATAACGGAGGAGACGGTAGTGCCAGTCAAACCACTACACCTGTAAGTGTGTTTAATCCTCCTAAATCAACAACTCCTAAACCGACAACTAAGGCTTATGTGCAAAATACGAAGAATTTAAAAACTCAAGAGAAAAAAGGATTTTGGGGTGGTTTATGGGGTGGGGTTTCAAAAAGTGTTTCATATATAGGCGGAGCATTGCAAGTTGCAACTGGTGTTACAATGATGGCAACTATAGGTTGGACAGGTGTAGGTTTTTATGCAGGAGCAACTATAGCAGGTCTAGGAGTTAACAATATCCAATCAACTTGGACAGGAGATACAACAGTCAAGGACTTTGTAAATGAAACAACAGGCTGGAAACATGCATATACAGCTATAGATATGGGAACATCATTTGCAAGCCTTACAAGAATAGCAGGTGTAAAATCTGCCCAATATTTTGCTAGAGGATTTGGTGAGATTGAGATGACTAGACATGCTTATGCCTATGAAGAGATGGGAAAAGGTGCATTATTTTTTGAGGGTATAAATACAGTTAATTCATCAATACCTAATGGAGAAAACAGATGATTTCATGGCAAATACTCTTAATAATTTCTGTTTTTCTTTTTATATTTGTTTGCTACTTGTTAAAAAAATGGAATAAAATTAATTATGATATACCATTTATTGGGTATAGAATGGCAGGGATAGCTTGGCAACTTTCTTTGATTATGGTGTATGCATATATTTATAACTTAGGATATATTAGCGATACATTATATTTAGAAAAAAGTGATTATACAAAAGGTGTAGGTCTTTTATTTAGTTTACTCTATGCGATTCTTTTTATATTTTATGCTAAATTTGATATACATGAAGATAAATGGAAATAAAAAATAGAAAAAGAAATAAAGGGGACAAATAAAGGGGACAGGCTACTTTTTAGAACTTTGAAAAAAGGGGGAGACAAGGTTAAATTTTAAACTTTTTTAAACTCTTGGTTTGTATCATGGAGCCAACCCCTAATTATGAACTTTTAAAAAAGAAAAAAGCCAAATCATCCCTCTACATGCAAAGCCAAAAATCTTTACATGTAGAAAAGTTTACGACAATCTTGCAAACCTAAAAAACAACAGCTATAATAACACCATGATTTACAACAGTAAAAACCAACTCACAAAAAGAGTAAACAAGCAAGGTAAAACATACAACTACAAATATGATAAAAATGGTAATATACTAAGTGATGGAGATAAAAGCTATACCTACACTTCATTTAACAAAGTAAAAACAATCACTTTAAAAGATAACCAAACCATAACCTTTATGTATGATGGTTTCAATAACCTAGTAAAAAAGATAGAACCCACAAAAAGTACATACTACATAGACAAAGAGTATGAGTATGTAACCACAACAGTAAAAACACCCACAAAAAGCTCTATACCCAAACTTTCACTAAAAGAGGAGTTCAAACACAACATATATGCAAACAATCAATTAGTAGCCGTACATGTAAAGACTCTAATAGACAATACCAAACAAGTAGATAAAACAGCATACATACACAAAGACTCACAAGGAAGCACAAACATAGTAACAAACTCTCAAGCAAAAGTAGTATTGATAAACAGATATGAACCTTTCGGAGGATTACTATACTCAATAGACAAAGACAAAGAGTACAACAAAGAGGATATAAGAGGCTATACAAATCACAGACAACTATACACTCTAAACCTTATAGATATGGGTGGAAGAATGTATGATACTACCATAAGTAGATTTCTAAGCATAGACCCTCACCTTCAAGACCCAACTAACCCTCAAAACTACAACAGATATATCTATGTACTAAATAACCCACTAAGATATACAGACCCTACAGGATATGATGTAGGTGGCTTTGGTGGTGGATATGACGGATACGGTGATAGTGATACACAATCAAGTGACGGATATGGAATGAGCAGGGATAGTGGTTATAATGGAGGAGACGGTAGTGCCAGTCAAACCACTACACCTGTAAGTGTGTTTAATCCTCCTAAATCAACAACTCCGACTATATCTGCTCCTAAAGAGTATGACTATACGCAAACAACAAAGATAGATACTTCTCTTAGTGATAGTTATTTTGGTGAACAGTTAAATAGTTCTTGGGGCGATAGTGAGCCTGAGAAAGAAAAACCTAGTATATTGAGTAGAATTTGGAGCGGTTTAACAAAATCCTTAAAGACATTGAATAATAAAAAAGGTAAAATTGGACAAGAT
>WFYP01000200.1 GCA_015490055.1 Nitratifractor sp. | reverse complement strand
GTGCAAGAATTATTACAATAGAATATTTTTTAGAAAAATATTTAAAAAAATGCTTTATTGATGATAAATCAACAAGTTACCTCGAAAATATTCATACTTATAATAAAATCCAATATATACAAAAAAGAGTTATAGATTTTATAGGAGTTATAATATTATCTATAATTGCAATACCATCTATAATAATAAGCTATTTTAAAATAAAAGAACAATCTCCAGGTCCATTATTTTTTAAACAAAAAAGAGTAGGTATATACGAAAAAGAGTTTTGTTGCATAAAAATACGCTCTATGCATACTGATGCTGAAGAGAACGGAGCAAAATTCGCAACCGAAAATGACCCAAGAACTTTTCCATGGGGCAGATATATTAGAAATACAAAAATAGATGAATTAGGACAACTTTGGAATGTTATTAAAGGAGATATGCACTTAATAGGTCCAAGACCAGAGAGAAGAATATGGATAAAAGAGTTTGAAAAAGAAATACCATACTATTCAAAGCGCCATTTAGTAAAACCAGGAATAACAGGTTTAGCACAAATAAAGTATCAATATGGTTGTGGTAAGCTGGATGCTTATCAAAAACTTATGTATGACTTATACTATATAAAAGAGTGGTCATTAAAATTAGAACTACAAATTACTATAGAGACTTTTCTTTTCATAATATATAGAAGAAAACAACTACACTGCAATACATCACAAGAGTTTAAAACTTTAAGCCAAGAGGCTTTAGAGTAGCTCTTAAAACCTTTCTACCCCGTGGCAAAATATATCCTTTAAAATTTACCCAATACCTATAAAAAATATTATTAAAGTACTTCTCTTGCTCCTCTTTTAGCTCTTGAAGCGTCTGCTCCACTTCACAAAATTCATTAGTTTTTGGTGATATATAGGTTGGAAATAGTATTAATGTAGAAGCTATTAACTTCTCTATACTTAACTCTCTAGTTCGTCTTTCACATTTTCTATAATCTGTAGTTAAACCCCAGCCCGCATAAAATGGCATACCATAAGTAAATACTTTTTTGCCTCGAAGCAGTGCATCAAACCCTGCTCCAGATGTTAAAGTATGTAACTCATCACAAGCATTTATGCAAGAGTCTATACTAATATCTGTAACAATTAAATTAGCACAAGCTTCTGTAATCTCTTTTGCTATATGCCCTACTCGATTTCCAGATAAAACATCTGGATGAGGCTTATACATTATAAAACTATTAGGATTAGCCTTTTTAACCATTTCCAACAAATCACTATTATTAAGCCCAAAAGCACCATACTTTATAGACATATCATCTTCCACTTGCCCAGTAACTAAAATTACTTTATCGTAAGAGCTTCTATTGGGTATCTCAATCTCTTTGTGCTCCAAATGGTTATATTTAGAAAATTTAGACTCAATAACCATATCCCTAACAATTTTAGCTCTCTCTATTAGCTCATCATCAAATTCATAATTTTGTAAAATATACTCCAAATCCGAAGGCTTACGAGGGTCAAAATATATACCGCGAGAATCAAAACATAAAGAGTAAGGCTTAGCAAAACTAGACCCAAGAGCCACCGAGCGAATAAAGCCATCTTCTATTCTATAAAGAGGAATACAATTATCTCTTACAAACACTTCCAACTCAGGAAACTCAATAATACCATAAATAAAGACTATAGAGTCTTTATCCAAACCATTATCAAGAGCCTCTTGTAAATTTTTGCAAATAAATCTTCTATCATCAGCAACAGGAAAAAAACTACTAATTTGCATCATACGCCAAGGAGCATAATTAAAAAAATATAATTTTTTATTTCGGATATCAGTAATTAAATCGTTCATTTTTCTCTCTTAATTCTTTAAGTAGCCTATCTCTCTTCTTGCTCATATCTAAAACTGTAGAGATAAACCTCTTCGTACTTTCTTGTTTGCTATAATTATAATTTCCTAAAACATACTCTTTTATTTTTACTCTTATCTCTTTTTTTGAGTCATTTTTCAACTCTTTTTTTACAATCTTTAATATATTGTCAATATTACCTGT
>WFYP01000199.1 GCA_015490055.1 Nitratifractor sp. | reverse complement strand
TTCTTGGCTTTAAGCTCAAAGCCAAAAGCTTAAAGCTTGCTATTTCGTCACTCCCACGGAAGTGGGAGTCCACGATTTTAACTGCCTAGAAGTTTAAAAAGTGCTTTTTCGGTAGTTTAAACTGTGGATTCCCGTTTTCACGGGAATGACAGCGATGGAAAATTAATAATCAATTCCATTATATGGCTATATATTCCTTAACTTAATGGCAATGATGGGCACCTCTAATATCTTTTGGTATGTTTTTGGTCTCGTAAATTTGAATTGGTGGGACGACACATAGGTCGTCCCCTACATGCTATCCACTAACCCCTAATTCAATTCCCAAGCCACTCTTGTACAAACTTAGCACTCTGAGCATTACTCATCTTATATCTTGCGGCATTAGCTATTGCTACAAATGCTCTTTTTGCTTCGTCTATGCTATCGTTTATAATTACATAGTCATACTCATCTATCGCTTTAATTTCATCTTTTGCATTTTCTATTCTTGCGTTTATTACATCTATATTATCACTTCCACGGCTTGTTAATCTATTCTCTAACTCACTTAATGTTGGTGGCGTTATAAATGCACTTACGACTATATCTCCCATAGCATCACGAACCAATCTATGCCCTTGTACATCTATATCGAAAATTACTAATTTACCCTGAGCAAGAGCTTCTCTTACAGGCTTTAGCGATGTTCCGTAGTAGTTTCCATGTACTGTTGCGTACTCTAAGAAGTTGCCAGCTTTTATATCGGCTTCGAACTCCTCTTTACTTACAAAGTAGTAATCTTTGCCATCTTCTTCGCCTTCTCTTGGCTCTCTTGTAGTAGTTGAGACAGAGAAGTAGTACTCTCCAATTTCACTTGAGGCAGCATCTATAATAGTACTTTTACCAGCTCCGCTAGGACCTGATAGAACTAAAATTGCACTACTCATCATTATCCTTCTTGTATGCAATTTTAATAGATACCTTTGCACCTTTTAGAAATCTTTTTAACTCTTTTTTATCTAATTCGCATAACTCTAAAAGTAATTTTTTTGCCTCTTTTTTCTTTACTTTTATACTTTTTTTATCTCTTAATCGCTCTATATTCTCTAATTCATCTTCATCTTCAAACTCATCTAACTGCATTAACTCTTTTATTTTTGCAATCTCTTCAGGGTCTAAAACATTTGTTGAGCTATTTTTTAACTCATTCTTTTTTGCATAACCTATAACTTGCTCTATATCTTCTGGCAAAAAAGGTTTTATAACTAAATAGTCAGCTTTTGTATCTGTATCAGCACTTGCAATTAATGCAACTTTGCTATTTAATCCATCTTTGGCATACTCTATTTGCGAATTTAAATCTTGAGAAGAGTCATCTATAAATATAATATCGTAGCTGTTTCTATCCGCATCTTCTACATCTTTTTGATACTCTAAGTTGTAATCTTTATCTTTTAAAACAAGTTTTAATAACTCTTCTACTACAAGTGAGTTGCTAACAATTAATATATTCATAAATTTTTCCTATTAGAGGTCTATTTAACGCTAGTTTTAATTTTACTATAGAATTACTTTAAAAGTTATGTTTTATCCGATTTAAATGGATTATGTAGTTTAACTATTGTAGATATGGTACACCCGACAGGATTCGAACCTGTGACCTTCTGAACCGCAATCAGATGCTCTATCCAGCTGAGCCACGGGTGCACATTTGAGGGCAGAATTTTACCCAAAGTAGTCTTAATGACTACTTAAACAGGTCTTCTAAAGCAGAAGTATCAGATGTTTTAGTAACTTGCTCCTCTGTATTGTTCTCGTTTTTGGATACTCCCTCTATATCGTTTAACTCAATAGCATATTTTGTTAGCATCGAAGCTAATCTAATGTTAATGCCACTTTTACCAATCGCTTTTGCTTTCTGGTCGCTCGTAACATCTACGATTGCTTTTTTTTCGCCCTCTTTATTGCTAACAATTCTCACACTTCTAACAACAGCTGGTGCAAGGGCACGAGATATGTAAATTTCTGGTACAGCAGAGTAATCGATACAGTCTATATTTTCACCGTTAAGGGCTTGGCTAACAGCATTAATTCTAACCCCTCCACTACCTACAGCCGCACCTACTGGGTCGATATTTGCACGCTCTGTAGTTAGAGCAACTTTTGCTCTCTCGCCAGGGATTCTAGCACTACTTACAATCTCTACATCGCCATCTTCTATTTCTGGAACCTCTTTTGCCATTAGAGCTTCTAAAAACTTAGGAGATGTTCTAGTAAGCTCTAAAAACATTCCATATTGTGGCTCTACTTTTACAAACTTAAGAAGTGCTTTTATACTATCACCCTTTTTGAAATGCTCGCCTTTAATACGGTTACGCATAGTCAAAATACCCTTAAGTTCGCCAATCTCTACATATGTGTTGTCATCTTCATCTACTCTTGTTACAACACCTAAAACTACGCTTCCTACCTTCTTTTTATAACTCTCGAACAAATCTTGCTCTATCTGTCTTTGTAAGTGATACTCTAACTCTTGGTATAGATGCGAAGCTCCGGTTCTACCGTGCTCTTCTACATTAAACTCTACCCTTATATGGTCGCCCTCTTCAACTTCGCCATATTGGCTAGCTTCGCTAATAGATATATGCGACTCTGGCTCTAACTCTAAAAATGCACTATCGTCTGTTACAACTTTTAGAGTTTTATATACATCTATTCTGTCATTTTCACTATCTTCTACAACTTCAAATTCACACTCTTTACCCTCTAATCTCTTGGCAGTGTTTATTAATGCTGTCTTAAATGCCTCTTTTACTGCACTAATTGGAATGTTTTTATCCTGTGCTATAGCCTCTATAATAGAGTTTACTTTTTCCATAAATATACCTTTTACAATCGCTAAATTAATTTAACAGTAAGTTTTTCTTAGGGATTGTTCTTTTTTGAAGTGTAATATTATAGCGAAAATAGTTTAATTTTGCTATAATTACAAAAAATTAATCTAAGGACAGCAGTATGGAGCTTAAATTAGCTAAAACAACATTAACTTCAAAACCAAAAAAGATAACAATAGAAGATATAGAAAACAAATTAGATAAAGAGCGTTTTTTCTACTTCGATAGAGAGAATGAACATAAAGATTTAAATGCATTCATAGAACATTTTGAAAATAAAGGTTATAGTGTTTATATGAAAGAGGCAAAATATGGTTTAGGTGATTTAGATTATATTTATGAGGTTCATATTCTGTAATGAAATATTCATCTTCTCAAATAGCTGTTCAGGAAGCTTTGCTTCTTGAAAAGGAGACTTTGTGGTAAAAAAACTCTATATAGAAACATTAGGCTGTGCTATGAATGTTCGTGATAGCGAGCATATGATAGCAGAGCTAAACAAAAAAGAGCCCTACGAATTAACCGAAAAAATAGACGATGCAGACTTAATTATTATAAACACTTGTTCAGTTCGTGAAAAGCCAGTATCTAAGCTTTTCTCCGAAATTGGTATGTTTAAAAAATACAAAAAAAATGGTGCAAAAATCGGTGTAGCAGGCTGTACTGCAAGCCACTTAGGCAAAGATATTATCAAAAGAGCTCCAGTTGTAGATTTTGTTTTAGGTGCTAGAAATGTATCTAAAATAACCCAAGTTGTAGATAAAAAACATGCTGTCGAGATAGATACAGACTACGATGAGAGTACCTATATGTTTGGCGATTACCGTAGCAACTCTCTTAAAGCTATGATAAATATCTCTATAGGTTGCGATAAACAGTGTAGTTTCTGTATTGTGCCGGTAACTCGTGGAGAAGAGATTTCAATTCCAAGTAATTTAATAGTACAAGAGGTTAAAAAAGCGGTAGATGCAGGGGCAAAAGAGGTTACACTTTTAGGGCAAAATGTAAACAATTATGGACGTCGCTTCAGCACACAAATAGATGGTGCACAAAACTTCACAGAGCTTTTAAGAGAAGTTAGCAAAGTTGAAGGTTTAGAGCGAATTAGGTTTACATCGCCACACCCCCTGCATATGGATGATGAATTCCTACAAGAGTTTGCAAGCAATCCAAAAGTCTGCAAGCAGATACATGTACCCCTACAGAGTGGCTCTACTAGGTTGCTAAAAGAGATGAAACGCGGATACACTAAAGAGTGGTTTTTAAATCGTTGCCAAAAGATAAAAGAGTTAGTACCAGAAGCGACAATTTCGACAGATATTATAGTTGGTTTCCCAGGTGAAAGCGACGAAGATTTTGCAGATACAATGGATGTATTAGAGAAGGTGCGTTTTGATGCACTATTTTCGTTTAAATACTCACCACGCCCACACACGCCAGCTGCAACTTTTGAAAACCAAGTAGATGGTGCAGTTGCATCTAAGCGTCTGCAAACCCTGCAAGCAAGACACAGAGATATACAAAACGAAAATATGCAAGCCAAAGTTGGCAAAGTTTATAAAGTGCTCTTCGAAGAGTTAAAAAGCGAAGGCAGAGTAGCCGGCAGAAGCGACGATGGCACATTAGTAATGGTAAAAGGAAGCGAAGAGCTTTTAGGTAAAATTGTAGATGTAAAAATAACATTTGCAAACATTACCCAGCTTACCGGAGAGTTGGCTTAATATTGTTTTGTAGGGTCGATTTATCGACAAAAAAGGTATTTGTTTCCATATTTGTCGATAAATCGACCCTACATTTGTGTTCTCTTTAGCTCACCAATTTGACAAAAGGGTAGATATGAATATTTCAAAATACTATGATCCATTTTTTAACTACCTTTCTCAAATTAGAGGATACAGCCCACAGACACTCAAAACTTATAAAATAGCCCTTGATTTACTGCAAAAAAACCACGAGATAGAGGGTAAAACTCTTAACATTATGGCTCTTAGAATTAAACTTCAAAGCCACTCTAAACGCTCAATTTCTACAAAACTTAGTGCTATTCGCTCTTTTGTAAAATATTTGAAAAACCATCACAATATCGAGATAAAACTAAAAGGTGACCAGAGTGTAAAAGTGCCAAAAACTTTACCAAAGCCAATAGATAACTCTAAAATAGTGCAAGCTATTGAGCAGAGCGACATAGAGATTAGGTTAATCATAAAAATGCTATATGGACTTGGACTCAGAATTAGTGAATTGGCTAATTTAAAAGTTTCTGATATATCTAGTTCTTGGATTAGAGTTACCGGAAAAGGCGATAAAACTCGCGAAATTCCTATTGTGAAATCTTTAGCTGATGAGTTAAAATCTTTTTTAAATAGCCATCCTAATAGAATCTATCTATTTGAAAAAAATGGCAAATCCCTAAGCGATGCACAACTTAGATACAAAATCAACAGAGCATTTGCCAAAATAGGCATAAAAGCCACCCCACACCAACTACGCCACGCCTTTGCAACAGATTTATTAGCTAATGGAGCAAGAATAGCCGATGTTAGCGAACTCTTAGGACATAGCTCGATGGCGACTACTCAGATATATACTAAATTAACAAATGCTACTAA
This sequence comes from Nitratifractor sp., assembly GCA_015490055.1. Taxonomy (GTDB): domain Bacteria; phylum Campylobacterota; class Campylobacteria; order Campylobacterales; family Sulfurovaceae; genus JAADEQ01. The sequence goes on along the minus strand of WFYP01000199.1, from coordinate 403 downwards.
ATTGGAGAATTATATGAAGGCACACCCGCTTAATAGTTAAGAGTTAAGAATTTTCTTTTTTTGAATTGCCTTGTAGGGGCAGACCTGTGTGTCTGCCCGTAAATTCAAACGGCTTTATAAATATCATACAACTTCATACCACCAAACAACTCTAATGCCACATCAGATTTAATAAACGATACATTATAAGGATGCTCCAACTCTATACATCTCTGTTTTGGCATAAAATCTTTTTTTATTTTTTTGGCTGGATTACCAAATAGTATTAGGGTTACTTGCGTATCTATATTTTCTAGCAAATGTTTAATAAATGGTTTCCACATCTTTATGTGGTAGTTACTTCGCTCTTTGCTTTCGAATATTAAAGCCGTGTTCAGAAGTAGTACACCATTTTTCTCGAAGT
>WFYP01000198.1 GCA_015490055.1 Nitratifractor sp. | reverse complement strand
ATTATAGAGAGTTCATTCTTAGAACAAAGCAGAGTAAATTTACCAAAACCAAATATTAAAAAAGGAGATATAAATATAGATTGCGACCATGGCCAAGAGTATGCACTAATGGAATTAAATACTAATGACCAAAAAGGATTACTAGCTTATATTATGAATATATTTGAACAGTTAAAAATAGATATAGTATCATCTAAAATATACACCCATAAAAATAGAGTAAGCGACCAATTTTTAATAGAAAAAAATGGTAATTTTTGTTATAACTATAAAGATATAATCAATAAATTAGTAGATGATTAGAAATAGATGTTTCGTAGGGGTAGCCCTTGTGGCTACCCCCCCTACAGGTCAAGAATTATTTATACTCCCAAGGTTTTGGTCAATTATATTAATCTTTAGAGACTATCTCTACTAACTCTTCTAGTAACTCTTTGGCTTCATCTTCTTCCATTTCGTTACTCTCTATCTCTATAAGTATCTCTCTACACTCTGCATGCATCTCTTGTAACTCTTCTAACTCTTCTCGCTCTCCCAAAGAGATTGTCTTCTCTTTCTCAACGGTTTGAAAAATAGAGTCTATTACGCTCTCTAAATCTGGAATTATCTCATTTTCTAAAAGTGCTTTTAGTTTTTCTATACTGCTCATAGGTATCCTTGTAGTGGGCATTGATTAGGGAATTGTATCATAAAAAAGTGTTAAATCAAAATTATTAACTGAAGTTACGCACTATATACAACATTTAATAGCACAAAAGGGTGCTTAATGTAAATAGTTTTTAATAAAAGCTAGCCAAAGCTAACTTGCGTTAAAAACTGTTTGCAGTAAGTGCCCTCTTGTGCTACCCAAAGGGCAAAACAAAAAAGCAACACCTATAAAAGAAAAATTATCACTCTTAGCTTCGGCTAGGAGAGAAAATTTATTCTTTCATATCTGTCACTTTTTTGATTTGTTAAATATTGTATATAGTGCGTAACTTCAGTTATTATTCAAATTGAGGGGCTGAGAAGTAAATAAGCCTTACCCAAGAGGGGTAAAAGCTTAATTTTTTACATTGAGCAAGCAGAAACACCAGGAGGAGTTGTTGGTTGGATTGCTGCGTTATCAGCTCCGCCATCTTCATTGATTTTCTCTATAAAGCTCCAAATTTTGCTAGCTGCTTCTTGGAAGCGTTTTGCAGTTTCACTATCTGGCATATTGTATGTTACTGGCTTTCCTGTATCTCCACCTTTTCTAATATCTGGTTCTATTGGAATACGAGCAATAATTTCTGTATTAAACTCATCAGCTACCTTTTGACTTGTACCCATACCGAAAATATCGTACTCTTTACCATCACCTGGGCAGATAAATCCACTCATATTCTCAATAATACCAGCTGTAGGAATGTGAAGTTTCTTAAACATATCTAAACTTCTTCGGCTATCATCTAAACTAACCTCTTGTGGCGTTGTAACAGTTACACCAGCAGTTACAGGTACAGATTGTGCTAATGTAAGCTGAGCATCACCAGTTCCTGGAGGCATATCGATAACTAATACATCTAGCTCGCTCCACAAAATATCTCTTAAGAATTGCTCGATTGCCTTCATAATCATAGAGCCTCTCCAGATTACTGACTGCCCCTCTTCCATAAGGCTACCCATAGACATAACCTCTACGCCCATAGCTTTAAATGGCACAACTTTATTACCAACAACTTCTGGTCTCTGCCCCTCTAAACCCATCATTCTAGGGATATTTGGTCCATAAATATCAGCATCTAAAAGTCCAACTTTTTTACCCTGCATTGCAAGAGCCACAGCGATATTTACAGATGTAGTAGATTTACCAACTCCACCTTTACCTGAACTAATCATTAAAAAGTTTTTAACTTGTGGAGCGATATTTTTACCACTCATCGAGTTACTTCTCTCAACCGGTGCTTTTGGTGCACTTACATCTATAAATACCTCTTTAAGTCCTAGCTTCTTAAGCTCAGTCTCTGCATCTTGGATAATCTGCTTTTTAACCTCTTGGGCACTTGAAGTAATATCTACAAATACTCTTGCACTATCACCATCTACTGTTACATCTTTTACAAATCCAAAATCTACAATAGACTTTGTAAATCCTGGGTAAATTACATTTTTCAATGCTTCTAAAATTTGTTCTTTATTCAATTTTTCTCCTTTTTTTGGGGTCAGGTGATGAAAATAAACTTTTACAAAAGTTTATTTTCATCACCTGACCCCATTGCTTATCGCTTTATTGGCTATTGATACTAGCGGGACGACACATAGGTCGTCCCCTACACTGCCAACTAAACCCTAATTAGCTATTCATTAGCTCTTCGTTAGCCATATCTTCGCCATGTATATCCATAATGTTTTGAGTAATTTTATACGAACAAAACTTTGGACCACACATAGAGCAAAACTCTGCCTCTTTAAATACATCTTGTGGCAAAGTCTCATCATGATACTCTTTTGCTCTATCTGGGTCGAGTGCTAGCTCGAACTGCTTATTCCAGTCAAAGTTGTATCTTGCATCACTCATTAAATCATCTACATCTCTTGCATTTGGGCGACCTCTAGCAATGTCTGCTGAGTGAGCCGCAATTTTATATGCAATAATCCCCTCTCGAACATCCGCAGAGTTTGGCAAGCCTAAATGCTCTTTTGGTGTAACATAGCATAGCATACTAGCCCCATGCCAACCACCAACTGCTGCACCAATAGCAGAGCTTATATGGTCATAACCTGCTGCAATATCTGTAACTAATGGTCCTAAAATATAGAATGGTGCTTCGTGGCAGTATTCTCGCTCTAATTTCATATTACGCTCGATTTGGTTTAGTGGTACATGCCCTGGACCTTCTATCATCACCTGAACATCTTTCTCCCAAGCTTTTAGAGTTAGTTCGCCTAAAACTTTTAGCTCACTTAACTGTGCCTCATCACTCGCATCGGCAAGACAACCTGGGCGTAAGCTATCGCCAAGAGATAGAGCAACATCATACTTTCTACAAATATCTAAAATAGCATCGTAAGCATCATAAAATGGATTCTCTTTATGGTGGTGCATCATCCAAGCAGCCATTAATGAGCCTCCACGACTCACAATTCCCATTTTACGCTTAGCAACATGTGGCATAAATCTTAGCAAGAAGCCAGCGTGAATTGTAAAATAGCTAACACCCTGCTGTGCCTGCTTCTCTAATGTTTGCAACATCATATCAATAGATAAATCTTCTATCTTATCGTTAATATCATGCAAAATCTGATACATTGGAACTGTTCCAATAGGCACTGTAGAGTGCCCAATTACAGCTTCTCTAATTTTATCTAAATCGCCACCTGTGCTTAAATCCATAATAGTATCGGCACCATATTTTAGGCAAACATCTACCTTTTCTATCTCGCCAGATACATCACTAGCTAACGCAGATGAACCAATATTTGCATTAATTTTACAACTAACAGCCATACCAATAGCCATTGGCTCTAACTGTGTATGGTTAATGTTAGCTGGAATTATACAACGCCCTCTTGCAATTTCGCTTCTTAAAAATTCTGCATCTATATTCTCTTTTTTGGCAACATACTCCATCTCTTCTGTAATAATACCCTGCTTGGCATAATACATTTGAGTTCGAACTTTATCGCCTTCTCTCTTTTTTACCCATTCTTCTCTCATTAAAGTATCCTCTAAAAATTTAAAGCTTATATTACACTACATTAGATTAGTAATAGCTATATTGCAAAGTTATACCAACCATTTCTTAAAGAAATTTGAAATGACAGCAAAATAGGATAATATTTATCGTATTTAGAAAAAATGGAATTTTTCTAATAAAAAGTGTGGAATATTGTTACACTTTTAAGTTCTATTGGCTAGAATTACACAACAAAATAAATATGATACTTCTAGTAACATACGAAAGGTGATTAGTGGGGGATTTTTCGTTAATATTATTAGCAGCTGGTAACTCCACCCGTTTTGGACTACCCACAAAAAAGCAGTGGCTATACCAAAAAAGTAAGCCATTGTGGCAATTTGTAGCAGAATCTTTTACTAAAAATTATAATTTTTCACAAATTGTAATTGTTGGTAACCAAGATGAGTTAAAGTTAATGCAAAGCTTTGCTGATTATAAATTTGTAGCTGGTGGAAACTCTAGGCAAGAGTCGCTACAGAATGCTTTAGCATTAATTGATAGTGAATATGTTTTAGTAAATGATGTTGCTAGATGCTGTTTAGATAGCGAACTTTTAAAGCGTCTTTTAAGTGCAAAAAAAGCAAATAGTTGTGTAGTACCTACACTTAAAGTTAGCGACACTGTCTATTTTGATGGCAAGCCTATAAATAGAGAGAAGTTAGTTAGAGTACAAACTCCACAACTAAGCCACACTGCTACATTAAAAGAGGTTTTAAAAAGCAACAAAGAGTTTACAGATGAGAGTAGTGCATTTTTTGCTAACTCTAAAGAGGTTATTTTTGTAGAGGGTTCACAAAAGGCTCAAAAACTCACTTATAAAGAGGAGTTAAAGAGTTTAAAGTGTCTAAAAGCTCCTGCAAACAGCCTAAAAGTTGGCTTTGGTATCGACATCCACCCATTTGAGAATGGCAAACAGATGGTGTTATGTGGTGTAGAGATTGACTCAACTTTTGGGTTTAAAGCCCACAGCGATGGAGATGTAGCAATACATGCACTTATAGATGCACTCTTAGGGGCTAGCAACTTAGGCGATATTGGCGAGCTTTTTCCAGATACCGATAGTGTATATAAAAATGCCGATAGTAAAGAGCTCTTAAGAGCTGTTACAAAACTTGTAAAAAGCGTCGGCTACGAAATAGTAAACTGCGACTTAAGCATAGTAGCGCAAGCTCCAAAAATATCTCCACACAAAAATGCAATGAGAGCAACTTTGGCAGATATTTTAGAGATTGGAAGAAACCAAATAAATATAAAAGCTACAACAGGCGAAGAGCTTGGCTTTGTAGGAAGAAAAGAGGGCGTAGTAGTTTACGCAACAGCAACATTAAATTATTATAGATGGGATGAGATATGAAGATTATTATAGTAGAAAACGAGCTTTACTTAGCACAGAGCATTGCCTCTAAGTTAAGTCAATACAATTTTGAGACAGAGATTTTTAGTTCAGTTAAAGATGCAATGGATAGCAGTGGAGATATTTACCTACTATCAACCACAATTCCAGGGCAAAACTCAAACAAACTTATAGAGAAATTTAAAGATAAAATTATCATTTTAATAGTTAATTATATAAATAACGATACTGTTGTAAAACCGTTAGAGTTAGGTGCAAAAGATTATATTGTAAAGCCATTCATTGTAGAAGAGTTGGTAAGAAAAATAGAACACTACCACGAATATAAAAGATTAAGAAGAGAGAATAGATTCTATAAAGAGTTATTAGAGAGTATGTTTAATGAAGTAGAAGCAAAAGCTGATATAGAAGGCATAAATTTACCAATTGCTATTTACACAAACCATCAAAGAGTAGCTGATAAAATAGCTATAGATATTGCATCTATTCGTAAAACTACACCAGTTTTTATAGATTTACAAAATGAAAATTGGAAAAGTAAAGTTGCTGCACTAGAAGAGAATAAAATAGCATATATCTCAAGAGTAGACAAACTGAAAAAAGATGACAGAGAGAAACTTTTTGAATCTTTAGAGGGGAAAAAGTTTATAATTTCTTCATTAGATAGCAGTATTGAGATGCCATATGAGAAGATTGTACTCAATAGTAATAACAAATTGTATGATCAGAGCAACATACTAACAATAAATGAGTATGTTCAGTATATAATTAAGAAATTCCAATATCAATACCCAGATACAGAACTTAGTAAAAAGCTCGGAATATCAAGAAAGAGCCTCTGGGAAAAGAGGAGAAAATTTGAATTATTCAAAAAGAAGTGATACACTATTTATAGACAAAGAGGCTCTCTCTTCTCTTGCCCTCGTTCAAGATGGGCTATTAGCACCAGTTACTGGACTTATGTGCGAAGATGAAGCAAGAGAGGTTGATAGAACTCATAAATACAAAAATATACCTATGCCATACTCTTTTATATTGACTCCAAAGGGTAAATTAAACGAAAAGAATATCCAAAACTTTAAAGCTGGTGATACTGTACATTTAATTTGTGATAATAAAAAAGTTGGCGAATTAATAGTAGAAGAGACTTTTAAAATTAATCCAAAAGAGAGAATTTTTAATATATATGGCACTGAGGATATGACTCAGCCAGCAATCAAAAGAGCATTTAATAGAATTGGAGAATGGGCAGTAAGTGGGCCATATAAAGTAGATTATGAACCAATAAAAAGAAGTATCGAAATTGTAAAAGATAGAATAGAGAGTTCTGGAGCTAAAAAAGTATCGGCATTAATGTTAGGAGCAAACCCTCTACATAGAGCACACGAGAGAGTAATTAGACAAACATTAGATAGTACCGACCTGCTTGTAATATTCTTAATGAAGCCATTTACAAAAGAGGGGCTAGATTTTACAATAAGAGAAGAGACTTTAAATATATTAGTAAACGATTTCTTGCCACACAATAGAGTATTGGTAGTTCCTTTTGAAAATAGTTACATATTTGCAGGATATAACGAGTTAATCCTAGATGCAATTGTTGCAAAAAACTATGGATGCACAAGACTAATTGTAGGTAGAAACCATCAAGCTTTAGGTATGACATATAGCCAAAACAAAATTAGCACAGTATTTGACACATTTAAAGATATTGGTATAAAAATATCACTATTTAATGAGTATGTATATTGCGATATGTGTAAAACTATCGTAAATAACAATACTTGCCCTCATGGACAACACCACCATATACACTACCACCATCGCCCACTTATGGAGCTAATTAAACACGGTATTGTACCACCAACTATACTTATTAGAAAAGAGATTTCAGCTCATATACTATCGTCTCTATACCCTAAGCGTTTTAAAAATCTGCAAGAGACATATGATATGCTTATGCCAAGTGGCGGTATTCTAGAAGAGAAGAGCGAAAGAGAGTTCTACATAAAACTAATCGAGCTTTATCAAACAACATCTTTAACTTAAAGGTAATTAATGAATTTAAATAAACAATTTATAACATTCCTTGGCAGTGGGCTTTCACCCATTGCCCCCGGAACTGCTGGAACACTTGCAGCAATGCCATTTGGCTTAGCAATTATCTACTATCTAGGAATAAATAGTTTAGTAACTTTAACTATAGTATTTACAATTATCGGAATATTCGAAATAAATAAATATGAAAAAGTAACAGGCACTCATGATGATAAAAGCATAGTAATCGACGAAGTTGTAGGCGTATGGCTAACAATGGCAATTACATATGGTAGTCTCTCTATTTGGCACAACCAATATATAGAGTACATCGCAGCAATTCTAAGCTTTGCAAGCTTTAGACTATTCGATATTTGGAAACCATCAACTATTGGCTATATAGACCGCAAAGTAAAAGGCGGATTAGGAGTAATTGGCGACGATTTACTAGCAGGTTTAGCAGCAGGAATTTTTAATTTGCTTATCTTTAGAATACTTAGTTATTTTAATATTTAGAAAAAGGCTTAAGCCTCTTTCTCCTTCTTATACTTAAGAATAATAGCTAAAGCTTCATCTTTCAAAAGCAGTTTCTCTTTCTTAAGATTCTCAATTTCTTTATCACTCAAGTGCAATTTACCAGCATCTGCATCTGTAGTCTTTTTATCTAACTCATTATGCTTATCAAAAATTCTAGCAAAGTGTTTATCTTTAACTTTTAACTCACTAATCAAATCTCTGTATTCTGGTAACATCATATTTTATCCTTTTTTCTTTTTATTATAACATCTGTTCTGTTTTTATTTTGTTAATTATGTTCTATACTCAGCATTTATCTTAACATACTCATAGCTTAAATCACATCCATAAGCCGTGTAGCTACCATCACCTAAACCTAAATCGCACTTTATTTTAAAACTCTCTTGTTGCATTATTTTATATGCTTTCTCTTCACGCTCGCTATCTAACTCCGGGAATTCACTACTATAAATTACTAAATCATCATAGTAAATAGTAAGCTTCTCTTCATCGCACTCTATTCCACTTGCCCCAATAGTAGATGCAATTCTTCCCCAGTTTGGGTCTTGCCCAAATAGTGCAGTTTTAACCAATAAAGAGTTACTTAAATTCACAGCTGCTCTTTGTGCCTCTTCGTCACTCTTTGCACCAACAACTTCAAAAGCTACAACTTTATTACTACCCTCGCCATCTTTAAGTATCAACATTGCAAGTTCAAAAAGTATCTTTTGCAGTGCTACTTTAAACGCCTCTTTGTCATATACCCCACTCTTACCATTTGCCATTAATAGCACAGTATCGTTTGTAGAGGTATCGCCATCTACGCTAATTTTATTAAACGACTCTGCCACAGCTCCATCTAACAACTCTTGCAAATCATCTTTTGGCACATTGGCATCGGTTGTTACAAAACATAGCATAGTAGCCATTGCAGGGTTTATCATACCTGCACCCTTAGCAATCGCTGCAATATTAAAACTATCACCATTTTCTAGCTTTACTCTAAAACATAACTCTTTTTTAAAGCTATCTGTTGTAAGTATCGCGTTTGCTGCCTTGTCAGAGTTTTTTGCATTAAAATCTAGCTTCTCTATACCGCCTATAATCTTCTCTTTTGGCAATCTGTAACCAATTACACCAGTTGAACTCATAACAGGATTTACAATATTTAAATCGCTTGGCAAATGGCTTAAAATATCTTCTATATCTTCAATACCCTTTTGCCCTGTCATCGCATTTGCATTTTTAGCATTTATTAAAACAAAATTTCCCTCGAAACTCTTGCCATACTTTAGAGCATGCTTTATAGGAGCGGCACAAAATCTATTTGTTGTATAAGTTGCTGCAATATTACAAACTTCATCGCTTCTAACAAATGCTAAATCGCCCTGCTCACTGTCTGGACGAAGCCCACAATTTATTGCATCACAAAAAAAGCCATCAACAGTAGCTATTCCATTTTTTAAAGATAGTATTTCAAACATTATAAAACCTTTGGTATTAATTGGTATGTATTATACTTAAAATGTAGTAAAAGTTAGGGAGAATTGATTGCCCAAAAAGGGCGAAGTAAAAAAGTAGAGCTTACGCTTGAGCTTCAGCTGCTTTCTTTTTCATTGTTCTTAAAGTTGAAGCTGCAACTTTAATCTTTTTTCTTGTACCATCTTCTAAAGTAACTCTTACAGTTCTTAAGTTAGGAAGTTGGCGTTTTTTAGTTTTATTGTGAGCATGTGATACATTGTTTCCAACTAGTGGACCCTTGCCCGTTACTTGACATCTTCTAGCCATTTCATTGCCTTTATTTAAATTTGGTTTCTTATGGACTCTTGCCCCATTAGAAAAGTTTTGCGATTTTACAGAAATTTTACTTAAATGCTAGTTAAATAAACTAAGATTCAACTATTTCTATTTCAAAAACCTCTTTCAGTTCAATACTACTCTCTAAACACTCAATTTGCAACTCATCATCAGCACCAAATGCTCCTATATATTCATATTTACCATTAATTAACATAAATTTATCTACTACGCTATACTCTGCATTTACTAAAAAATACTCTTTTATACCGCTTTTTTCATAAAGCTCTTTTTTAACTGTTTTATCTTTTAATGCGGTAGATGGCGACAAAATTTCAAAAACCGCACAAGGCTTTTCGTATTTGCAAAAAAGCATAATATCTGGCTGCACAACATTAATTTTACCATCAACATCCAACTTCAAATCAAAAGGTGCAATCCTAGGCATACACATTTTCTTCTCTTTACTAATACTTTTTAAAAAATATGCAATACTCAAAACTACATCCTGATGCAAAGCACTAGCCCCCGCCATCATATAAATATCACCAAAAATAAGCTCTACCCTCTCTTGGGTAGAATTAGCAATATCAAGATAATCTTCATAACTATAATTTCTTAATACTCTCGCCTCTTCCATCAAATGCCTCATTTGCAATTTTTTATTAACTGAAGTTACGCACTATATACAATATTTAACAAATCAAAAAAGTGACAGATATGAAAGAACAAATTTTCTCTCCTAGCCGTAGCTAAGAGTGATAATTTTTCTTTTATAGGTGTTGCTTTTTTGTTTTGCCCTATAGGTAGCACAAGAGGGCACTTACTGCAAATACTTTTTAACGCAAGTTAGCTTTGGCTAGCTTTTATTAAAAACTATTCACATTAAGCACTCTCTTGTGCTATTAAATGTTGTATAT
>WFYP01000197.1 GCA_015490055.1 Nitratifractor sp. | reverse complement strand
GTTCATATATAATAAATAGAGCTAGAGAGGCAAGTGAGAGCAACTTAGATAGTAAAAACTTAAAACCTCTAACAAGTGAGTTTGTAACACTTTGTATAAACGGTGGTAAAAAGCAAAAGATAAGAGCAGGCGATATACTTGGAACTCTCTGCAAAGAGATAGGTGTCGAGAATAGTCATATTGGAAAAATAGATATAAAACCAACAAAATCTTATATTGCGTTAAATAGCAAGGTAGTAAAACAGGTTGCAAAAGCTCTAAAGAGTGCAAAAATTAAAAAGAGAAAGTTTGTAACTTGGGTTTTGTAATTTAACTTTTTTGATATAATTTTAAAATAATCCCTAATATTCATACTATTTATTACTTTATGCTATAATAGTTGGATTATATTGCAAAGGAAAAACCATGATTAACTTTAAAAAACTACTTTTATTATCTTTAATTGCAAGTAGTACGCTATTTGCCGGTGTCTCTTATAAATGTGTTTTTACTAAAAAAGTGAGCTATTCTGGTTTCTACGATAAAACTCCAAACCACATTAGACATGTGCATATGGGAGTTATATATAGAGTTGATGGGAAAGATTTACTTACCAAGCCAGATAAAGTAAATAGAACATATACTGCAAGACTTAAAGGTAAAGTATTAGATAGATTTGGAAATTTATATTATGTATTCAGATCCGATACAGGTTACTCGTATGGTTTGTCGGAAGACAAAAGAGAAGCTATAGAAATTACTCCTAGTGGTAAAACTGTATTGTACGGAAAATGTCATCCTCTGTATTAATGTCACTACAACTACTCTTAAGCGTAAAAATAATCTTTATAACTGAAGTTATTAAACTAACTCTACGCCCTTATCGCCTGCTTCTGTGTGTCCTATAATATAAGCATCTGTTGTATCTATAATAGCTTGGGCTTTGTTTTCATCTACTACCCATACCATTCCTACGCCCATATTGAATGTTCTGTGCATTTCGCTCTCTTCTACATATTGGCTCATAAAGTCAAAAATTGGTAGTGTTTTTATTGCATCTTTTTTAACTACTGCTTTAATTCCTTCTGGCAGTACTCTTGGTAAGTTCTCTACAATTCCACCACCTGTTATGTGAGCTAAAGCTGTAATGCTATCTTTGTGGGCTTTAAACTCTTTTACATAAATTCTTGTTGGAGTTAGCAGAGTTTCGTAAAGTGGTTTGCCATTAAAGTCGTCGTTGTAGTTCATACCTAATTTGTCAAAAAATAGCTTTCTTACAAGAGAATAGCCGTTAGAGTGCACGCCACTACTTGGAAGTGCTAACAAAACCTGCCCCTCTTTTACAAGCGATACTCTATCCATCTCTGATTTTTCAGCCACACCTACTGCAAAACCTGCTAAGTCGAAATCGTCTTCGCTATACATTCCTGGCATTTCGGCTGTTTCGCCACCTACCAATGCACACTCTGAGCGTTTGCAACCCTCGGCAATTCCTTTTACAACTTGTGCTGCATCTTCGCGAACTAATTTGCCAGTTGCATAGTAGTCTAAGAAAAATGCAGGAGTACCAAAATTGCAGATTAAATCGTTTACACACATTGCTACTAAGTCGATACCAACTGTATCTAACTTTTTACTCTCGATTGCGATTTTAAGCTTTGTTCCAACGCCATCTGTTGCACTTAAAAGTACAGGCTCTTTGTACCCTTTTGGCAGTTCATAAGCACCCGCAAACGAGCCAATTCCTCCTATTACATTACTATCGAAAGTAGATTTTACATCTGCTTTAATATCGTCTATAAAGCCATTTCCTGCGTCTATATCTACACCTGCATCTTTGTAACTAATTTTATCGCTCATTATCTATCCTCACATTTTGGCAAAATATTTTGTAAAACCGCTCTAATTGGGCAAAAACCTAAAAAACCATCTACTAAAAGTGCTACTAAAACCGCTAGCATCATTATAAACGCTAGTTGCATATTTGTAGCAGTTGCACCCATAGCAAGCCCAATGATTATAGCAATAATAATACTTCTCATTCTATCTGCACACATCGATACTCCTTATTTAGTGCAATTATATCAAAAAGAGATAAAATAATAACCAACTGTAGGGGCAGACCTGTGTGTCTGCCCATTAGCCCAAATTACTGTAAAAATATCCTAAAATCTATAAATTTTTCTGGCTATTTTAGCTAGCGGGACGACACACAGGTCGTCCCCTACAGCCATGCCAACTCTAACAATCAAGCACCCACACACCAACCATTAGCCATCAACCAATCCACTTTATCTTGCGTAGTTTGCAGTTTATACAAAACTCTGTCGCTTAAAAACTCTCGCTCTATGTTCTCGATTTTTAACTCTTTTAAGTTGTACTCTATTTGGCGTTGCTGATTATAGTTGGCTTCTATAGTGTAGGGAATTAACTCTTTATACTCTTGCAGAGTGGCACTGTTTATTACTTCGTTTGCAGCTGCTCCATAGGCTCTAGCCATTCCGCCAACTCCTAGCTTTATACCACCAAAATATCGTACTGTTAATATGGCACAATTAATTAATTCTGCCCCACGCATTGCATTTAAGGTTGGTACACCGGCTGCACCTTTTGGTTCGCCATCGTCGCTACTGTTTTCTACCACTTGTTTATGCTCGTTTAACTCTCGGTATGCATAGACAATATGGCTAGCTTTAGGGTGTTGCTCTTTTAGTTTGGCTTGCAAAGTTTTAAATCTAGCTATTGGCACTAAAAACGATAAAAATTTAGACTTTTTTACTTCAATAGTAGTATTAAATTCATTTACGATACAATTCATAGTAAAATAATAACATAAAGAGGCAAAATGTATGATGCTATTATAATCGGTGCAGGGGCTAGCGGCTTAGTTTGTGCGATAAATTTAGCAAGAGGTGGCAAAAGTGTAGCTATTATCGAAGCCCAAAAGAGAGGTGGCAAAAAAATCTTAGCAAGTGGTAATGGGCACTGTAATATCGCCAATGCCAATGTTAGTACAAAAAACTTTTATGGCAAAAACAGCAAATTAATAGAAGAGATAGTAAAAGTTAAACCTGCTCAAATTGTAGAGTTTTTTAACACTCTAGGCTTAGAGATAGTAACAAAAGATGATGGTAAAATGTATCCAAAATCGATGCAAGCAAGTATTGTACTAGAACTTTTAGAAGCCGAAATTGATAGATTAAATATATCCAAATTCTATGAAGTTAAAGAGTTAAATATAAAAAGAGGTTTTGAAGTAAGCTTTAATAATAGCACCATAAAAGCGAACAATTTAATTATAGCAACCGGTAGCCAAGCCGCCCCACAACTGGGAGGCAACAGCAGTGGTTTAGAGATTGCTAAAAACTTTAACCATACCATAATACCTCAAATTCCTGCACTTGTTCCACTAATTAGTTCTCACCCAATTTGTAAAAGCTTAGCTGGCGTAAAGGTAAAAGCAAAAGTTAGACTCTTTAGCAACGACAAAGAGCTATCTAGCCAAATAGGCGATTTTTTGTTTGCAAAATATGGCGTTAGTGGCTTGAGCATTTTAGATTTAAGCTTAAAAGCAAATTTAGCTTTAGAAAAAAATAGATGCCATATAATCGTAGATTTCTTTAGCGACTACTCCAAACAAACACTGCTAGAGTATTTAAAAAGCAGAATCGATAAAAAGAGAGATTTAAAACTACAGCTATGGCTTGGGGCAATAATAAACAGCAAACTATCGGAGTATTTACTCAAAGAGTTAAAGCTAGATGAAAAGAGCGAAGCAAAATTAAATAGTAAATTACTAAAAGAGATAGTTGAACACTTTAAAAATTATAGAATAGAAATTAGTGGAAGTAGAGAGTTTAAATATGCAGAAGTAGCATATGGTGGGGTTGATAGTAGAGAAATAGATAGCAAAACTATGCAAAGCAAAAAAGAGAAAAATCTGTATTTTATAGGAGAAGTTATAGATACAGTAGGCGATAGAGGAGGCTACAACTTCCACTTTGCGTGGAGTAGTGCTGTTTTATGCTCTTCTTATTGTCTTGGTGTACCAAAATCTTGTGTCCAGTAATAAGTATATTTGGTACCGCTTTTTTGAACAAATGCCATTCCAACTTCTGTAAAATCTGGACTCATAATATTTTTGCAATGTCCAGGGCTTTCAAGCCAACCTTTCATAACATCTGCTGTAGTACGATATCCTCCAGCAACATTCTCTCCAGATGCTTGATATTTATATCCATTATGCGCTATTCTTTCATAAAATAAACTCTTTTTATTTAAATCTGCACCCGTCTTATCTGTTGATTCGCCAGAGCCTGTATGCCCTAAGTAGTTTTGTTCTGCCATATCGTATGTGTGCTCGTATGCAGCTTTATAGAGTGCATCATTCCACTTTAGAGGTGGTACTGCATCCATATGACCATACTCTCCACAATCTCTTGCAACTGCTCTTGCATCATTTATAGCTTTTAAATACTCATTTTTTTGAGTATCAGTTAATTTTGGTGCATTTGAAGGTGCCGGAGAGATATCATCTTGCGATATGCTATCGTAATCAACAAGACTACTACCGCCACCACAACCAACAGTTATAAATAGAGCAGTAGAGGATGCAAGTAAAATTTTTATTATCTGTTTCATAATTTCCTTCACATATTTTTTACAGTTATTATAACAATATTTTCTTAAATTGATAAGATAAAATGGAATATTTAAAATTTATATATTAGTATTTTAGGATAGTGCTACATATTAGATACATTATTATTTTTTTTATAATGTATCTAATTTTAAGAGAACAAAAAAGTTTTTGCTCTCTTATTATTAAAATTAATTTTCTTCTTTTCTAACAAAAGCAAATAGTGAGAATATCATAATAAATAATCCAAAGAGACCTAATGCAGGTGCTTTAAGTTCTTTATGATTTTTAGGATGAACTTTATAATCATCACAATCACAATAGATACCTAAATCATTACTATAATCATCTTTTACTGCTTTTTTAACCACTATTACACCATTATCGTTTGCATCAGAATCTTGAGTATCTCCACCTCTATTTTGTAAAGTTGGGTGATAACTTTCTGGTACATCAAATTTAATTTTATAATCTTTTCCAGGTTTTAAGTGACAGAAACTATATTTGCCTTTAGCATTTGTTTTAGTTACATTAACGGTATTTCCATTAACATCTGTTACAACAGTACCATCTGCATATGTTAAATGAACTTTAATCCCTACAACTCCTGCTTCATTTGTATCTTTAATGCCATTTAAATTTTTATCATACCATACATAATCACCTAAACATAACTCTTTTACATAACCGGCAAATACTGTCTGGTTATTTACCCTGCTATTTACGCTTATAGGTGCTGTAATTACTTTACCATCTTTATACTCTTGGGCATCACTATCTTTATCGTCGCTTCCTTGGTTTTGTCCTGTTGTAAATCTTGGTGTTCCATCTGCATTTGCTGGAGCTTCGAACATTACTCTATATTTACCAGGAATTAAACCACAGAATTGATATTTTCCATCTGCATCTGTTTGAATAGTTTGGAATGCTTGTCTCTCTACAGTCATATTATTCTCATATCCATAATCATCTTCATAAGGTAAGAGAGTTACATTTACATCTTTAATACCTGGCTCTCCATCGTCTTTAATACCATTTGCATTTTTATCTTCCCAAACCATACTTCCTAAACAACTTGGCTTAAACATACCGCCATCAAATGTCATATTATTCTCGCCACTCTCTAACTCTTCGCTTGGCATTGTAACATCTTTGTTAGTATCTAAGAATGCTCCCATATCGCTATCTTTACTATCGTCATCACCTTTATCTCTTCTAGTTACATACCAATTTGCTGGAACTGTTACCTTAACTTTATAAGTTCCTGGAACCAATTTACAGAACTTATACTCTCCACTATCTTCAATAGTTGTATTTAATGCGTTACCATCTAAATCTTTATCGTAACCACTTGCTACTGTTTCTAGCGTTACATTAACAGGAACTGTATTGTTATTCTCATCCATTGGTGCAACTTCACCTTCGTCTTGGATACCATTAGCATTTAAGTCATCCCAAATTCTATCACCAATACAAGCTGGTTTAAATACCCCAGCATCCCAAGTTAAGTCATCTTCGCCACTTGTTAATTCTGTTATTTCAGTTGTTCCAACTTTTGCTTTAAATTGCTCTACATCACTATCATTGCTATCTGTTGATGATGGTACATCTTTTTTAGTAAAGTAGTAACCATCTGGTGTTGTAAATCTTAAGCTATACTTTCCTGGTTTTAATTTACAAGCAAAGTGATACTTACCACCATTAGCTGTTGTAATAGCAGTAACTTTCTTACCATCTACATCTGTAATATCTGTACTGTTATTCTCTAACAACTCTACAGTTACACCATCTAATCCAGCTTCGTTAGAATCTTGAATACCGTTACCGTTTTTATCTTCCCAAACATAATCACCTATACAAGCTGGCTTAAAGTATCCAGCATCTAAAGTCATATTATCTACTACTGGTTTATTTACAATAATTTCGCTATTTTCATCTATATCACTATCGTTAGTATCTTTGCTATTGTTATCAGTATCTTTATCTGTTACATAGTAACCTTTTGGTTTAGTAAAGATAATCTTATAATCAATAGCTGGTTTTAAGTGACAGAATTTATAGTTACCATTTGTATCTGTA